>NZ_JBFTZS010000149.1:0-9878 GCF_056406675.1 Caulobacter sp. P1_B12_2
CGCCAGATCCTGGGCCGCTTCCCCGACATCCGTTGGACCGGCGAGATCGACATCGCCCCCAACAACTTCGTCCACGCCATCAGCAAGCTTGAGGTGGAGTTCACGCCGGGCGGGACGGCCTAGGCCGATGCTGACCCGGGGCGACGACTATCCGATCCACCAGACGGCCGAGCCGGTGGCCTATGCCGGCACGGACCGCAATTTCTACGACCGCTACTTCTTCAACGGCTACGCGGCGGAGGGGGACAGCGACGCCTTCTTCGCGGCGGCGTTCGGGGTCTATCCGCATCTCAACATCGCCGACGCCGCCTTCTGCTGGATGAAGGACGGCCGCCAGGTGAACCTGCACGCCAGCCGCTGGCTGGAGATGGAGCGGATGGACCTCACCGTCGGTCCGGTCACCATCGAGGTGCTGGAGCCGCTGCGCCGCCTGCGGATCACGGTCGAGGCGTCCGATCAGGGCCTGCGCGCGGAAGTCACCTTCGAGGGCCGGTCTTTCCCGATCGAGGAGCCGCGCTTCACCCGCCGGATCGGGCCGCGCACCCTACTGGACTACACCCGCCTGACCCAGAACGGGTCCTACACCGGCTGGATCGAGGTCGACGGCGTGCGTCACGACCTGGCCGGTTTTGTCGGCACGCGCGATCGCTCGTGGGGCGTGCGGCCGATCGGCGCGCGCGATCCGCAGGAGCTGGCCCCGGCCGTCCTGCCGCAGTTCTTCTGGCTGTGGACCCCCTGCGCCTTTCCGGACGGCGACCTGTTCTTCCACACCAATGACGACGAGCACGGCCGGGCCTGGAACCGGCGGGCCGTCTGGGCGCCGCTGGGCTCGGCGCGCGACGAGGCGACCGACTTCGACGCGGTGGACTACGGCGTCGACTGGCGCCCGGGGACCCGACACGCGACGCGAGGAACGATCCGCCTGCCGGACGGCGGCGAGATCGTCATCGAGCCCCAGGCCGAGTTCTTCATGCTGGGCCTGGGCTACGGCCATCCGGCCTGGGGTCACGGCCTGAACCACGGCAAGCTGAAGGTCGAGCGCGAGGACCTGGTCCTGGCCGACCTGGACCGCGCCCTGCCCTTCCACCTGCACGTCCAGGCCCTGTCGAAAGTGACCTGGCGCGGGGCCGACGGGACGACGAAGGTCGGGCGCGGGGTGTTCGAGCAACTGGCCCTGGGGCCGCACGCGCCGTCGGGCTTCAGGTCGATCCTGGACATGGCCCCATGAGCCTGCAGGCCGCACTGGAAACCTACCTCACCGACCTGTGGGGCGCGCCGACGACGGTGTCGAACCTGTCGCGCATCCCGGGCGGGGCCAGCCGCGAGACCTATCGCCTGGACGCCGGTACGGGCGGGGTGAGCCGCGGCATGATCCTGCGCCGCGACCCGCCCGGCAGCCTGATCGAGACCGACCGCCGGCTGGAGTTCCTGGCCTATCGCACCGTCCACGGCCATGTGCCCGTCCCCCAGGCTATCGCCTTGGACGAGGACGGCGGCGCGCTGGAGCGGCCGTTCTTCCTGATGGAGCGGATCGACGGCGGGACCGTGCCCTCGCCGTTCGTGTTCGATCCCTACGGCGAGCACGCGGCCGCGCTGGGCCAGCAGTTCTTCACCACCCTGGGCAAGCTGGCGGCGCTGAACCACGAAGGCGCGCCGATCCGTGAGGCCGCGCAGGCCCCCGCGCCGCAGGACTGCTGGCGCATCGCCCTGGACCACTGGTCCGCCGTGATCGAGGCCGACGAGCAGCATCCGCAGCCGATYGTCCGCGCCGCCATCCGCTGGCTCTATCGGCATCCGCCGCCACCGGCCCAGCGCGTGAGCATCGTCCACGGCGACTATCGGTCCGGCAATTTCATGCATGACGGGGCGGGGACGATCCTGGCCATCCTCGACTGGGAGATGGCCCATCTGGGCGATCCGATCGAGGACCTGGGCTGGGCCTTCGATCCGCTGTGGAACCACTTCGACGAAGGCAAGGTGGCGGGTCTCATTCCCCAGGCCGAGGCGATCGCCCTGTGGGAGGCGGCCAGCGGCCTGACGGTCGACCCCGAGGCCCTGGCCTGGTGGTCGCTGTTCAACGCCGTGAAGGGCCAGGCGATCTGGACTTCGGCGGCCAAGGAATATCGCGACGGCGGCTTCGCCGACCCGATCCTGGCGATCTCGGGCTGGTATACGGCGCGACGGCACGACCTGATCCTGGCCGCGCGGCTGGCCGCGCTGGAGGCGATCTGATGACCCCGGCCCTGCCCGACATCCTGCGCGGCAATTTCATGTGCCTGGCTATCCCCGCCCCCGTGGAGTCGCAAGGCGAGTTCATGACCGGCCGCGTCGGGGTGATCGCCTTGCTGTCGCTTCTCGCCGCGCAAGAGGTCGAGCGCGGGACCACGGCTCGGGTCTGGGAGAACGCGGCCATCGCCGCCGTGCTGGCCGAGGCGGCCGACGTCTATGGCGTCCAGTACGCCGAGGTCGCCTCCATCGGCCCCACGGACCTGTCGCTGGAAGCCCTCGACCGCGCCAACGCGGCGCTGCGCCGGGGATTGATCGCCCTGCACGAGGCGGTGGAGGCGGCCGATGACGTAGACCGACACCGGGCGATCATCGGGCTGTACGGCGAGATGGCCGAGCGGCGGAGGCTGGACCTGCCGCCGTTGCCGGCGCGGTAGCCTCTACCGCTCGACCATCGCCCCGAYCTGGGCCGGACTGGCGAAGCTACTTCTTCTTGCCTTTGTCCAGCTTGACCTTCGAGCCCTTGAACCGGGCCTCGTCCGCCGGCACCAGCCGGAAGCCGCCCGTCACCATGCCCATGCGCACGGTTTGCTCGGCGTAGTAGGTCTCGCCCGGTTCGACTTCCAGCCGCAGCCGATCCTCGGCCTTGTTGACCGCCATCGGGCCGGTGATGTTGTAGCTGTGGATGCCGGGCTCGACCTCGATGGTGAAGGCGCCGCCGTTCGGCAGGTCGCCCAGCTCCGCCGCGTCCTTGGCGGGCTTGCCGTCATCGCCCACCTCGACGATGTGATAGGTGTAGATCGCCCCGGGCAGGCGGCCCGGCCGGAAGAAGTAGATGCGTCCTTTGCTCGACTCGCTGGTCGCGGCCGCCGGCGGCGCAGCTTCTGGAGCTGCAGCCGCGTCCGGGGCCGGAGCAACGGCGGCTTCCGGAACCGGCGCGGGCGCGCTTTGCGGCGCTTCCTGAGCGAAGGCCGACGCGCCGAACGCAAGCGAGAGAGCGGCCCCGGCCGCGAGTAGAAGCTTTTTCACTTAGAACTTTCCCGTTTCTTCAGTCGTTGATGGAGATGTCGCGCCGACCGGCAGTTCCAGGTCTTCGGCCAGCCGAACCGTGGCCCGCGCGCCTGCGGGCATTTCGATCTCTCCGCCCTGGATGAACACCGCCGCCATGCCCGCGTAGGGCACCAGCAGCACTCCTGTCGCCAGATCGACGCGGCTCTTTCCGGCGGCCATGAACGTCATCCCGCGGACGCGGACACGTCGCCCGTTCAGGTCCATGAAGCGGGCGGAGATGATGAGCTTGCCTTGCTTGCCACCCATCCCGGCACGGGCGGCGTCGATAACTTCGCCCTGGCCCGTGGCGCCTGCGGCGACGACATCGGCGCCCTGGCTGGAGATCGGTTGGGTGAGGCGGATCGTGAACTTGTCGCCCAGTTTGTTGACGCGGGAACTCAGGGCGTCGACGAGCTCGACCTCGACCTGGGAGCCGGCGGCCAATCGCAGCACCGGCGCGGGCGACGCCTGTGAAGGCGATGCCGGGGCCTGCGACGCCCCGGCCGAAGCCGATACGCTAGCATCGACCTGACCGAGCCCGGCGGACGCCAAGGCGCACACAATAACAGCTGTCGCCAACATCAGAATCGTCCCCCCAAGCTTCGCCGTAACATGACGCCCAGCACCGGTAAAGTTGCCCGGCGTAGCGCAGGTTGCGGTCGCAAGACCGGACGGCGGCGCGTCGCGCGCCACAAACTTCCGCTCATATCCCTCATAAGCCCTAGCCAAGTCCCCGCGCCCGCCCCATCTGGCTCAGGCGGCCCGGTTCCAGGGAGGGACGGCCGCAGCCTAGGGGCCCCATGCCGATCATTTCCGTTTCCGGTCTGACCAAGACCTATGCTTCCGGCCATCAGGCCCTGAAGACCATCGATCTCGACATCCGCCAGGGCGAGATCTTCGCCTTGCTGGGTCCCAACGGGGCCGGCAAGACCACGCTGATCAGCATCATCTGCGGCATCGTCAATCCCAGCACCGGCACGGTGACGGCCGACGGCCACGACGTGATCAAGGACTACCGCGCCGCCCGCGCCAAGATCGGGCTGGTGCCGCAGGAGCTGAACACCGACGCCTTCGAGACCGTCTGGGCCACCACCACCTTCAGCCGCGGCCTGTTCGGCAAGCCGCGCAACGACGCCCACATCGAGAAGGTCCTGCGCGACCTGTCGCTGTGGGACAAGAAGGACGCCAAGATCATGACGCTGTCGGGCGGCATGAAGCGGCGGGTGATGATCGCCAAGGCCCTGAGCCACGAGCCGACCATCCTGTTCCTGGACGAGCCCACCGCCGGCGTCGACGTCGAGCTGCGTCGCGACATGTGGGAGATGGTGCGCAAGCTGCGCGAAAGCGGCGTCACCATCATCCTGACCACCCACTATATCGAGGAGGCCGAGGAGATGGCCGACCGGATCGGGGTGATCAGCAAGGGCGAGATCATCCTGGTCGAGGACAAGGACGTGCTCATGCGCAAGCTGGGCAAGAAGCAGCTGACCCTGCAGCTGCAGAACCCGCTGACCGCCATCCCCGACAAGCTTTCCGACTACGCCCTCGAACTGGCCGCCGACGGCCACGAGCTGGTCTACACCTTCGACGCCCAGGCCGAGGAGACCGGAATCGCCGGCCTGCTGCGGCGGCTCTCCGAACAGGGCGTCGACTTCAAGGACCTGCACACCAGCCAATCCTCGCTGGAAGAGATCTTCGTCAGCCTGGTGAGGGACGCGAAATGAACATCCACGCGATCAAGTCCATCTACCGCTTCGAGATGGCCCGCTGGTTCCGCACCCTGGCCCAGAGCGTTATCTCGCCGGTGCTGTCGACGTCGCTGTATTTCGTGGTGTTCGGCTCGGCGATCGGTTCGCGGATGCAGGCCATCGACGGGGTCAGCTACGCCGCCTTCATCATCCCCGGCCTGATCATGCTGTCGCTGCTGGGCGAGAGCATCTCCAACGCCTCGTTCGGCATCTACATGCCCAAGTGGGCGGGCACGATCTACGAACTGCTGTCGGCGCCCGTCTCGTGGATCGAGACGGTGATCGGCTATGTCGGGGCGGCGGCGACCAAGTCGGTGTGTCTGGGTCTGCTGATCCTGGCCACGGCGCGACTGTTCGTGCCCTACGAGATCCTGCACCCGTTCTGGATGCTGGGTTTCCTGGTGCTGACGGCGGTGACCTTCAGCCTGTTCGGCTTCGTCATCGGGGTCTGGGCGACCGACTTCCAGAAGCTGCAGATCGTGCCGATGCTGGTGGTCACGCCCCTCACCTTCCTGGGCGGCAGCTTCTATTCGATCAGCATGCTGCCGCCGATCTGGCAGAAGATCACCMTGTTCAACCCGGTGGTCTACCTGGTCAGCGGCTTCCGCTGGAGCTTCTACGGGGTGTCGGACCTGAACCCGGCGGTCAGCCTCGCCGCCACGCTCTGCTTCCTGGTCGCGTGCCTGACGGCCGTGTGGCTGGTGTTCAAGACCGGGTATCGGCTGAAGGTGTAGGGGGGCAGAAAACCCTCTCCCGGAGGGGAGAGGGAAGGGTCCGACCGCGAAGCGGTTGGGAGGGTGAGGGGTTACACCCTCACCGATTTCTCACAAGCGCCCTGCCGGCACGCCGTCGGACGGCCTAACCCCTCACCCTCCCAAGCTTCGCTTGGGTCCCTCCCTCTCCCTTTGGGAGAGGGGTTTATCTGACCGTCAGCACCGTGCCCTCGACGGCCACCACCAGCACGCGCTGGCCCGCCGCCGGCGGTTCGCCATCCTGGACCACCGCGGCCCATTCCTTGCCGTCGACAAACACCCGGCCACGGCCGTTGGCGAAGCCGTCCAGCGCTTCGCCGTCGCGGCCGACCAGGCGTAGCGACGGGTCGTTGACGTCCGGGCCGTCGGACTCCAGCACCGGCTTCAGGAACCGCCGCGCCAGATAGGTGGCGGCGATGGTCAACACCGCGAACAGGCCCAGCTCGATCGGCAGGCCGGGCGCGACGATCAGGGTCAGCAGGCCGACCAGCAGGCCCGCCGCGGCCGGCCACAGCAGCCAGCCGGTGCCGGTGGCCACCTCGACCGCCAGGAACACCGCCGCGACCGCCAGCCAGACCCAGAACGGATGGGTCGCATAGAACAGCGTCAGGCCGTGCATGGCGTCAGACTCCGCGCGGGGGCTTGGTCGGCGGGACCACGGTGCGCGCCGCCGCGCCGCCGTTGCCGCCCAGGGTCTTCACCAGCTCGGCGACGCCGGCCACCGTGCCGGTCAGGCCGGCGAAGTCGGCGGGCACGATCACGGTCTTGGCGTTGGGCGACTTGGCCAGCTCGCCGAACGCTTCGACATATTTCTGGGCGATGAAGTAGTTGATGGCGTTGACGTCGCCCTTGGCGATGGCTTCCGAGACGAAGGCCGTCGCCTTCGCTTCGGCTTCGGCTTCCCGCTCGCGGGCCTCGGCGTCGCGGAAGGCGGCTTCGCGGCGGCCCTCGGCCTGCAGGATGGCCGACTGCTTCTGGCCCTCGGCGCGGGCGATCTGGGCCTGTTTCTCGCCCTCGGCCTCGGTGATCACCGCCCGGCGCTCGCGCTCGGCCTTCATCTGCCGGGCCATGGCGTTGGTGATGTCGGCCGGCGGCGTCAGGTCCTTGATCTCGATGCGCGCCACCTTGACACCCCAGGGGTGGGTCGCCGCGTCGATGGTGGTCAGCAGGCGGGTGTTGATCTGGTCGCGCTGGCTCAGCACCTCGTCCAGCTCCATCGAGCCGACCACGGTGCGCAGATTGGTCTGGGTCAGCTGGGTGATGGCGTACATCAGGTTGTCGACCCGATAGGCGGCCTGCGAGGCCTCCATCACCTGGATGAAGACGATGGCGTCGACCTTCACCGAGACGTTGTCCTTGGTGATGACCTCCTGCTGGGGGACGTCGAGCACCTGCTCCATCATGTTCACCCGCCGGCCGATCGCCTCGACGAACGGGGTCAGGATGCTGATGCCGGGCTTCAGAGTGCGGGTGTAGCGGCCGAACCGCTCGACCGTGAACTCGCGGCCCTGAGGCACGATCTTGATGACGTTGACGACGAGGAAGATCGCCAGCGCCACGAGCACCAGCGGAACAAGGTAAGACAACACTTCAAAAGCCTCCCACAACCGATGGGGGAGACTCTAACGCGTGGCTCAGTTGTCCGCCACGGTTTCCGGCGGCGCTTCGTCGGCCGGCGTCCGGGTCCGCATCGACCGGGACAGCTTGGCCGCCAGGGCCTGCCCCTTGCGGGCCACCGCCTGCTCGGCCTGGCGGCTGGCGTCGTCGCAACCGGGGAACTCGCCCTGGCGCGCCGCGAAGCCTATGTTGAACTTGTCGCGCAGCTGGGCGTCGAAGGCCTGGTCGGCCTTTTCCACCTCGGTCAGCCGGACCATGCGCGAGCGCCAGTACTGGTCGCCGCCCCCCTCGCAGACCTGCCGCAGGGCGTGGCTTTCACCCAGGGTGAAGGCCAGGTCGAGCAGGGTCTGGCGCTCCACGGGCGCGCGGTCCTGGGCCAGGGCGGCGCTGGTCGGCGCCAGGACGGCGAGGGCGAGCAAGGCGTTGAGCGGCAGGCGTTTCATGCGTCGCACTATCTCCGCTGCCGGCGTTGCTGTCACCGTTCCGCGCGCCTTAAGCGAACCGCGTGGCCAAACCAAGACTCCGATAGGCCTTGCGATGGCCACGGATCGGAGCGACCCTGTGGATAACGTGGGGAACAACACGCGCAGGGAGGTCGACATGACTGAAGTGCATTACGGCGTGGTTCGCGTCGGAGAAACCTGGGCCATCATCGGCGACCAGCTTCGGGTCGGCGCCTACGCCACCCGCCGCCAGGCCGAAACCGCGGCCCGCCGCCTGGCCGAACAGGCCACGGGCGTGGGCCTTCCGGTGCGCATGCACCTGCAGGACGAGACCGGCGAACTGCTGAAGCCGACGCTGCTGAGCTGAGGCTCGGCGCGCAACATCCCAATACGTTTGTCATCCCGGACAAGCGCGCAGCGCGCCGATCCGGGACCGACGCCTGAGCTCAGCGCTTCGGATCGGCCCCGGATCTTCGCTTCGCTACGTCCGGGATGACAATCTTTGGGGCCTAGGCCGTCTCGACGTCGCCGTCGCCGTCGCCGCTGTACAGGAAGCCCCGCACCGCCTTCCAGACCTGGACCATCGAGGCCAGGAAGCCGATCACCGACGCCGCGACCTGGAAGATCGCCCACACGGCCGTGGCCAGCGGGCTTTCGGTGAACAGCGAGACCAGCGGATAGATGATCTGGCTGACGACGATCCGGAACCCGGCATAGGCCGTGGAATACTCGATCACCACGCCGCCGATCGCCGCCGTCACCAGAACCGCCAGGACCGGAGCCCACAGCAAAGGCAGCAGCAGCACCAGACCCAGGGCCGTCACCAGGCTCTTGGTGGCCAGGCCGGCCCGCGACATCGCCGTGGCCCCGACGCCGTAAGCCATGGCCCCGCCCAGCAGGACGAAGGCGGCCGGCAGGACCAGGTCGGCCACGTCGATCAGGTCCTGCCCGAACACCAGGCTGGCGCCGGCGGCGAGGATCAGGACCAGCAGGAACCCGCCCAGCCACAGGGCGCTGTACTGGCTTAGGCGATGTCGGACGACGGCGCGGTCCCGCATTGATGTCTTCCCCCAAAGAGCCAAGCGTCACCGGAGCGTGACTCCGAACCCGATCGGCGTCGACAGGAAACTGTTCGGGCCGTCGCGCGCTTTGTTAGCGATGAGCTTGGCTGTCTTCCGGGAGGCGAACATGGCCGACACCGCTGAACTACCCGTCATGAGCACCGCGTTGCCCCCCGGCTGCGCGGGCAACCGCCTGCTGGCCGCTCTGCGTCCCGGCGACCTGGCGATGCTGGCGCCGCATCTGACGCCGTTGACCCTGACCACCGGCCAGACCCTGTTCGAGGCCGGCGAGGACGTGATCTGCACCGTCCTGCCCTGCTATTCGTCCATGGCCTCGCTGCTGGTCGTCACCCGAGACGGCGACGAGATCGAGGTCGCCTCGATCGGCCGCGAGGGGGCCATCGGCGGCATCGTCAGCGCCGGCTTCAAGCCCGCCTACGGCCGCGCCGTGGTCCGCATTCCGGGCCAGGCCCTCAGCATTCCCACCAACAAGCTGGAAGAGGCCAAGCTGCGCTCGCCGGCCTTGGCCGACCTGTTCGCCCGCTACGCCGACGTCCTGCTGGCCCAGATGATGCAGTCCTCGGCCTGCAACGCCCTGCACAGCATCGACCAGCGCATGTGCCGCTGGCTGCTGTCGACCCACGACCGGGCCAACGACGCCACCATCCGCCTGACCCAGGAGACCCTGGCCGACATGCTGGGCGTGCAGCGCACCACCGTCACCGCTGTTGCCAAGGCCCTGCAGGACGAGGGTCTGATCCGCACGGGGCGCGGGCGGATCGAGATCCTGGACCAGCCGCGGCTGGAGCGCCGGGCGTGTGAATGCCACGCGCAGGTCGAGGCGCATTTTCAGCGGATGCTGCCTGAGGTGAAGACGTAGGTACGGCGGCCTGACGCCCCCTCCGTCACGATGCGTATTCGCATCGCGCCACCTCCCCCGCTTYGCGAGGGAGGAGCAACCGCGCTGACCTTCTCCTCACC
>NZ_JBFTZS010000150.1:0-9864 GCF_056406675.1 Caulobacter sp. P1_B12_2
GGGCCATGAAGATCGCCACCCCGTACAGGAACAGCACGCTGAAACAGCCGATGAATCCGAACTCCTCGGCCAAGGTGGCGAAGATGAAGTCGGTCTGCTTCTCGGGCAGGAAGTTCAGCTGGCTTTGCGAGCCCAGGCCGAAGCCCTTGCCCATCAGCCCGCCCGAGCCCAGGGCGATCTTGGACTGCATGATGTGATAGCCGTTGCCCGACGGGTCCTTCTCCGGATCCATGAAGGTCAGGATGCGGTTGCGCTGATAGTCGTGCAGCACGAAGAAGATGAATGGCGGCAGGGCGGCCAGGCCCGCCACGATGCCGCCGATGATCAGCCGCAGCGACAGGCCGGCCAGCACCATCACCGCCAGGCCCGGCAGGGCGATCAGCACGGCGGTGCCGAGGTCGGGCTGGTGGGCGACCAACAGGGTGGGCACGCCGATGAGGGCCAGCGGCACCAACAGCTTCCAGGACAGGCGGGCGCTGTCGGCGGAGAGGCCGTGATAGTAGCGGGCCAAGGCCAGGACGACGCCGATCTTCATGATCTCCGACGGCTGGAAGCGCAGCGGTCCGATGGCCAGCCAGCGCTGGGCGCCCAGCGATACGTCGCCGACCGCTTCCACCGCCACCAGCAGCAGCAAGGCCACGCCGTAGAGCGGGTAGGCCATGGTGAACCAGACCCGCAGGTCGATCATCGCCAGGGCGATCATCATCACGAAATAGATGCCGAAGCGCAGCAGGTGCTTGTCGGCCCACGGCTCCCACGAGGCGCCGGCGATCGAGAACAGCATCAGCGCCCCTGTGCCGGCGATCAGGCACAGGACCAGACACAGGGTCCAGTCGATCTCCATGAACTTGATGATCGGCCGGTCGCGTTCGCCGGGCCGGCTGAGGCCGCCGCTGAGGGTCATCGGGGAACTCCGGGAGCGGGAGACGCGGGAACGGTCGGGGTCGTGGGGGCCGGGGTCGGCGACGGGGGCGGCGCGCCCACGGTCGGATCGTCGGGCGCGGCGCCCTCGACCGAGCCGTCGGGGTTCTCGACGGGCTCCGGCGGCAAGGGCATGGGGCGTTCGATGCGGGCGCGAACCTCGGGGTCCTTCAGCAGCGCCACGCGCATCACCTCGCGGGCCCGCGGGGCGCCGGCCGTGGCGCCGCCCAGGCCGCCGTGCTCGATGATCACGGCCACGGCGTAGCGTGGGTCGTCATAGGGGGCGAAGGCCACGAACAGGTTGTGGTCCTTCAGGCGCCAGGCGACGCTGGTGCTCTTGCGGTTGGCGACATTGTCGTAGCTGCGCACCTGGGCCGTGCCGGTCTTGCCGGCCATCTTGACGTCGCCCAGGCCCAGCTGGCTCTGGCGGTAGGCGGTGCCGCGCACGTCGTTGGCCACGGCCTCCATGCCGCCGCGCACATAGGCCAGATGCTCGGGCGTGAACGGCAGGTCGGGCACGGCCGCGCCGCTGGGCTGTTCGACCCCGCCGACCGACTTGATCAGGCGCGGGTTCAGCGCCTTCTTGCTGTTGGCCAGGCGAGCGGTCATCACGGCCAGTTGCAGGGCGTTGACGCTCAACGCCCCCTGCCCGATCCCGTAGCTGGGGGTCTCGCCCGGAAACCAGATCTGGTTGGCGGGATTCTTCTTGAAGGCCCGTTTCTTCCACGCCCGGTCGGGCACCAGGCCCTTTTTCTGGCCGGGAATGCCGATGTCGAAGGTCTCGCCGAAGCCCATAGCGCGGGCCGCGGTGGCGATCGCGTCGGGGCCGATCTTCAGCGACGTCTGGTAGAAGTAGATGTCGCAGGAGTTCTTGATGGCCTCGTGCAGGTTCTGCGAGCCGTGGCCGCGCTTTTCCCAGCACCGCCAGGTCCGACCGCCGTAATACCAGCTGCCGCCGCAGCTCACGCGAACCTCGGGATCGACGCCGGCGGTCAGGGCGGCCAGGCCGACGGTGGGCTTGAAGGTCGAGCCGGGCGGAAAGTTGCCGCTCAGCGCCTTGTCCAGCAGCGGCTTGCGCTCGTACTCGGCGAGCGCCTTGTACTCAGGACCCGACAGGCCCTTCACGAAGCGGTTGGCGTCGAAGCTGGGGGCCGAGACCATGGCCAGCAGGTCGCCGTTGCGCACGTCCATCACGACGATGGCGCCGCTTTCGTCGCCCATCACCTCCAGGGCGCGGTTCTGGATGTCGGCGTCCAGGGTCAGGCGGACTTCCTTGCCGGGCGTCGGCGGGATGTCGCCCTCGGGATCCAGCCGGACCACGCGGCCTTGCGCATCAACCTCGGCCTTGGTGGCCCCGGGACGGCCGCGCAGCTCGCGGTCCAGGGCCTTCTCGACCCCCTGCTTGCCGATCCGGAAGCCCGGATGGTGCAGCAGGTCCTGGTCGGGTTCGTCCTTGGCCTTCTCCAGGTCGCGGTCGGAAACCTTGGCGACATAGCCGATCACATGGGCGAAGGCGCCGCCGAACGGATAGACCCGCACCTCGCCCATGTCGGCCGTGACGCCGGGCAGTTCGGGGGCGCGGATGTTGACGCGGGAGAACTCCTCCCAGGTCATGTCTTCCATCACCGCCACTGGGGCCTTCCGGGGCGCACGGGCGATGTCCTTGATCAGACGGGCGCGGCGCGTGCCGTCGATCGGCACCAGAAGGGCCAGGTCGTCCAGCGCCGCTTCGACGTCGAACTCCTTGGATTCCTTGGTGATCATCAGCCGGAAGTTCGGGCGGTTCGACGCCAGGGCCACGCCGTTGCGGTCGAGGATCAGGCCGCGCGGCGGCGGCATCAGGCGGTAGTTGAACTGGTTGCYGGCCGAAAGCTTCTGGTAGCGCCGGGCCTCGACCAGCTGCAGCTGGGCCAGGCGTCCGCCCAGGGCCAGCAGCCCGCCGCCGGCCAGGCCGCCCATCAGGAACGCGCGCCTATGGAAGACGCCTTGCCGCTCGTTGACCTCGAAGAAGAAGATTGACGGCTCGCTCATGGCGTCACCGGAACCGCACGTCCGCGTCCTCGAACCGGTCGATCAGCCGGTGGGCGAACGGGAACAACAGGGCCGTGACCAGGAACTGCCAGAACACGGCCAGCAGGCTGGGCATGGCGAGGCTGTCCAGCATGCTGAACAGGAAGCCGCCGGCCATGGCCACGGCGGTGACCCCAGCGAACCAGGCCCACATCATCGGTCGGCTCTGGCCGGTCATCATGTTGCGGCCAGCCAAGGCGGTGGCGTAGGCGACCAGCAGCGACAGGCCCCACAGGCCGGTCGGCCCGCCCCAGAACGTGTCCAGGAACAGGCCCAGCAGCAGCAGGGCGAACGGGGCCAGGATCGACGGACGGATCAGGGCCCAGGCGAAGGCCGGCACCATGGCGAACACGGGCTCGGGCAGCTGCAGGCCGTAGATGCGGATCGGCGCGGCGAAGGCGATCGTCGCCAGCACGCAGAACAGCGCCGGCACGCCCAGCCAGCGGCCGGGATGCAGAGGCCGCGCGCCGCCCACCCTAGATCCCCCCGCCGGTCGGCTGGCCGGCCGCCGGCGCGGGCGTCGCGGGCTTGGGCGTCGCGGGTTTTGGAGCCGCCGGCTTCGGGGCTGTTGGCTTGGGCGCCGGAGTCGTCGTCGCGGTCGGCGGCTTGGCCCCGGCCGGTGTCGCGGGCGCGGCGCCGGCCGGCGGCGTCTGGACGGGCGGCTTGGGCGCGGTGGCGACCGGACCCAGGATCGAGACGTCGGGATCCTCGGTGGTGACCGGCGGCAGGCTGCGGGTCAGCAGGGCCTTCTGGTCGGCCAGTTGCGAGAAATCCTTGAACAGCAGGATGCGGACATAGTCGATGGCGGTGTCGTCGGCGAACAGCACCACCCGCCAGCGGCCGTCCAGGCCCTTGACGGCCGCACCCACCGGCAGGCCGCGCGGCACCACGCCGCCGTCGCCCGAGGTGACGACCCGATCGCCCTCCTTGATCGGATCGACGCCGCGCAGGTATTCCAGCTTCGGATTGGGGCCGCCGTCGCCGGTCAGGATGGCGCGGGCGTTGGTGCGATCGATCATCACCGGCGTGCGCGACGCGATATCGGTCAGCAACAGCACCCGGCTGGCCCCGTGGGCGACGCCGACCACGCGGCCGACCAGGCCGCGCTCGTTCATCACCGGATTGCCGACCACCACGCCCTTTTCCGCGCCGCTATCGGCCAGGCGGGTGTTGGCGAACGGGCCGCGCGTGTCGCTGACGACGCGGGCGGCGACCATCGGGATCGGCGGATCGGTGCGCAGGCCCAGCAGCGAGCGGTAGCTCTGGTTCTTATCGACCTCGGCCAGATACTGGTCGCGATAGCCGCGCATTTCCTTCAGCTCGGCCTTCAGGCGGCGGTTCTCGGACGCCGTGAAGAAGTAGCTGCTCATGAAGTCGACGCCCAGGCCGGTCCAGCGGCCCGGGGCGGCGATCACGCCGCTGACCGGCTTGGACACCGTATCGACCGTCTGGCGGGTGACGCCGTACGCCTGTTGTTGAAGGGTCTCGCGGCGATCGGCCAACAAGAACGCCACCGCGATCACGATCGCGACGATCAACGCCACGGCCGCGGTCCAGGTCAGCGGCACTTTCAGGTCGCCGAGCGGACCTTCGCGAAAGGGCACGTACGAGTTCTCCCGACGCCCCCCGCGGCGTCCTTACGATTCGCCTAGGCGAGAGTCGATTCAAGCACGCCCTTCATCCACTTGGGATGTTCGAGCACCTTGCCGCAGCCCAGGGCCACGCACGACAGCGGATCGTCGGCCACGGTGACCGGCAGGCCGGTGTGGTCGCGGATCTCGGCGTCCAGGCCGCGCAGCAGAGCGCCGCCGCCCGTCAGCATGATGCCCTTGTCGGCGATGTCCGACGCCAGTTCCGGCGGGGTGGCTTCCAGGGCCACCTTCACGGCTTCGACGATCTGCCCGACCGGTTCGGCCAGGGCGTCGGCGGCCTGCTTTTCGCTGATGCGGACTTCGCGCGGCACGCCCTGCATCAGGTCGCGGCCCTTGACGTCGATCGACAGGCCTTCGCCGTCGGCCGGAGCGCGGGCGGTGCCGATTTCCTTCTTGATGCGCTCGGCGGTCGTTTCGCCGATCAGCAGGTTATGGTGGCGACGCATGTAGCTGATGATCGCCTCGTCCATCTTGTCGCCGCCGACGCGGACCGAACGCGAATAGACTATGCCCGACAGCGACAGCACGGCCACTTCGGTGGTGCCGCCGCCGATGTCGACGACCATCGAGCCGGTCGGCTCGTGGATGGGCAGGCCGGCGCCGATCGCGGCGGCCATCGGCTCGTCGATCAGGCCGACGCGGCGGGCCGAGGCGTTCAGGCAGCTGTCGTTGATCGCGCGGCGCTCGACGGCGGTGGCGCCCGACGGCACGCAGACGATGACCTTGGGGTTCACGAAGCCCTTGCGGTTGTGAACCTTGCGGATGAAGTACTTGATCATCTCTTCGGCGACTTCGAAGTCGGCGATGACCCCGTCGCGCATCGGGCGGATGGCTTCCATGTGGCCCGGCGTGCGGCCCAGCATCTGCTTGGCCTCGATCCCCACCGCGTGAACGATCTTGCGGCCGCCGACATTACGCAGCGCAACCACCGACGGCTCGTTCAGGACGATGCCCTTGCCCTTCATGTAGATGAGGGTGTTGGCGGTGCCCAGGTCGATGGCGATGTCGTTGGAGATGACGCCGAAGAGGGAAGAAAACATTGAAAGCCCTGACTGAGGGGATAAGGGGCGAAGCGGGTCGTCAAAAAGAGCAGGCGGAAGTCGGCGAAACGGAGCCATTTGCATCGCCGAAGCGACGAAGGCGAAGCGAAAAGATGGCTCCTACTTCAATTCCAAAGCAGGACAACATGATTCCCGCGAAATGCGGGTTTATGTCCCACTGACGAACGCCTGTCGCACGACGGGAGCGCTGGCCCCTGCCGCGCCGTCGTCTGACTGCAACAAAGCTGCCGACGGAGCCCGTTTGCCCTGCGAAAGCGTTGATTTCAAGGTCTATTACGGACCCTGGCTCACCTGTATCCGCAGAACGGCGTCGCGGGGGGTTTCATCCCAGAAACATGGCGTTTTCTAGCCGAGCGCCGCCATGGCCACGCCGACCGCCGCGATGAGGCCGAAGATCATCTGCACGGGGGTCAGGCGTTCCGCGAACAGGCGCCGTCCGGCCAGGGCCGCGATGGGCGCTTCGATCACCCCTACCGCCCTCACCTGTCCCGCCGGCGCCAGGGCCAGGGCGATGAACCAGCCGGCCGAAGCGGCCGCGCCCCAGAAGCCGGCCACGAGCGACGGCCGCCAGGCCTTGACCACCGCCACCAGGGCGGCGCGGTCGCCGACGGCCAGGAACAGGGTCAGGGCCGCCGTCTGGGCGATCTGGACGGTCATCAGGGTGACCACCGCGGCGAAGATCGGATGGTTGGGCTCCAGGGCGTGGCCCGCTTGCCGGAAAGCGTTCAGGCAGAAGCCGAACGCCAGCCCCGACAGCAGGGCGTAGACCGCGCCGCTGACGGGCTTTTCGCCCGACATTCCGGTGCGCGGCCAGGTGACCACCAGCAGGGCGACGCTGGCCAGGGCCACGCCGGTCCACCCCAGCGGGCTCAGCCTCTCGCCGTAGACCAGCAGGCCCAACAGGGCGGCCAGGGGGATCGAGCTCTGCTGCACCGCCGTGGCCACCGCGAAGCTGGCGCGGCGCATGGCGACCAGCAAAGCGGCCGTGGCGGCGATCTGACTGGCGCCGCCGAGCAGGGCCGCCGCCCAGAAGGCCGGGGTCGCGTGCGGGTGCTCGCCCCGCGTCAGGGCAAAGGCGACCGCGACGAACACCGCCGTGAACGGCAGGCCGAACAGGAACCGCACCAGGGTCGCGCCCCAGGGTCCCGTCCCTCCCATGATCGACCGCTGGGCGGCGTTGCGGGCCACCTGGGCGAACGAGGCGGCGATGGTGATGGGAATCCAGATCATCACTGTTCCTTATGCCGCCCTTATGCGGGCGACGTCTTTCCGAATGGAGGCCTTAGGCCCTCAGGGCGCACACCCTCGGCGTCGGCCCGTCCGGTGACGGGCGACCAGTCAGAGGTTTCGACCATGTCGTCCCATCCGTCCAAGTGGACCCCCATTGGGCAGGCCGCGCGGTTCCTGCTCGGCGTTCCGACCGACGGGATCCAGCACACGCTCGGGCGCATGCTCACCCTCGCCGAGGCCACGCCGCTGTGTTTCGTGGCGGTGACCGGACCCGAGGCGGGCGAGGCGATGAGCGTGCTTTGGCGCAAGGGCTATGACCGCGTGGAAGCCGCCCGCCGGGCCACCTGCCGCGCGGCCGACGAGCAGAGCGACGTGCTGCTGATCGTGGGCTGCTCGACGGTGTCCGACGCGCTCGCCGCGGCGTCCTCGACCCTGACCATGCTGCGCCCGGGCGGGGCGATGGTCATCGACGCCGGCGCGTTCCTGGATCAGGAGCCGCGCCGGGCGCTGTGCGAGGATCTGCGGGCGCTGGGCCTGGAGGTCGAACCCCAGGCCTGCCTGTCGGCGGAATTGTTGGCGACGCGGCCGTTCTCGAAGCGAGAAGCGGCCTAGCGGCTAGAACCCGCTGGCGATCGCCGCTTCCGGCCGGCTCTTTTCCTTGCGCGCCATGAGGTTGTTCAGGGCGTTCACATAGGCCTTGGCCGAGGCGGTCAGGGTGTCGGTGTCGGCGGCCTGGCCCGTGGCGATGCGGCCGTCCTCTTCGAGGCGGACCGAAACCTGGGCCTGGGCGTCGGTGCCTTCGGTCACCGCGTGCACCTGGAATAGGCGCAGGGCGGCGTTGTGCGGCACGATCTGCTGGATGGCGTTGAACACGGCGTCCACCGGACCGTCGCCCGAGGCTTCCGAGGTCTTCACTTCGCCGTCGACTTCCAGGGTCAACTCGGCCGACTGGCCGTCGGTGCCGGCCACCACGCGCAGGCGCTGGACGCGGATGCGCTCGGAGCCGCGCGCCAGGGCGTCGTCGACCAGGGCGATGATGTCGTCGTCGTAGACGTGCTTCTTGCGGTCAGCCAGGTCCTTGAAGCGGCCGAAGGCCTCCTTCAGGGCGTTCTGGCCCAGCTCGTAGCCCAGGTCCTTCAGCTTGGCGCGGAAGGCGTGGCTGCCCGAGTGCTTGCCCATGACCAGGCTGGACGGCGCCTGGCCGACCGATTCCGGGGTCATGATCTCGTAGGTCTCGCGGTTCTTCAGCATCCCGTCCTGGTGGATGCCGCTTTCATGCGCGAAGGCGTTCTTGCCGACGATGGCCTTGTTGTACTGCACCGGGAAACCGGTGATGGCCGAGACGTAGCGGCTGGCGCGGGTGATGTGGGTGGTGTCGATCTTGGTCTCGAAGGGCAGCTTGTCGCCGCGCACCTTCAGGGCCATCACGATCTCTTCCAGCGCCGCGTTGCCGGCCCGCTCGCCCAGGCCGTTGATCGCGCACTCGATCTGGCGCGCCCCGCCCTGCACGCCGGCCAGGCTGTTGGCCACGGCCAGGCCCAGGTCGTTGTGGCAGTGGGTCGAGAAGATCACCTTGTCGGCGCCCTCGACGTTCTGGGTCATCCAGCTGAACAGGTCGGCGTATTCCGACGGATAGGTGTAGCCCACCGTGTCGGGCAGGTTGATCGTCGTGGCGCCGGCCTTGATGGCGGTCTCGATGGCGCGGCGCAGGAACTGACGCTCGCTGCGCGTGGCGTCCTCGGCCGACCATTCCACGTCGTCGCGCAGGTTGCGGGCGTGGGTCACCGAGCGGGCGATCACGTCGATGACGGCGTCCGGCTCCATCTGCAGCTTGTGCTTCATGTGCAGGTCGCTGGTGGCGATGACCACGTGGATGCGGCCGCGGGCGGCGGGCTTCAGGGCCTCGGCGCAACGGTCGATGTCGACCTGATGGGCGCGGCACAGGCCGGCGATGGTGCTGTTCTTGACGATCTTGGAGATTTCGCGAACCGCTTCGAAGTCGCCGTTCGAGGCGATCGGGAAGCCGGCCTCGATGACGTCGACCCCCATCTCCTCGAGGATCTTGGCCAATTCCAGCTTCTCGTCGTGCGACATCGAGGCGCCGGGCGATTGCTCGCCGTCGCGCATGGTGGTGTCGAAAATGACGACGTTGTCGCGCTTGTCGAAAGCGCCGGCGGCTACGCCAGAAATATCGGTGGTCATGGATCTACTCGTCGGAAGGTGTCTGCGTGGGCCGGTCTGGCCTTAGGGGGGCGGCGGGGTCAGTCATCCCCTGTGCGCCCGGCCACGACGATGCGCGGCCCCTAGAGCGCCCAGGGGGTGGTAAGCCGAAGCGAAAGCAGTTGGCGCACGACGTTCATGGTTGCTTTCTACACAGCGGCCCAAAATCCAGCAAGCATTTTGCGTTAATCGCGCAATTGGCCGCACGCAGAGCAATTTTCAACCGCGACGCGTGACATTCAGGGTCAACCGCTTCGGCAGTCCTCGGGTTCGCGCGTCAAACGCCCCGAAGATGACGCCAAGGCAATGCGAACCGCCCTCGCCTAGTCCGCCGCCTCTTCGCGCCGCTTGAGCCAGTTCCGCGCGATCAGGCCGGCGACGATCCAGACCGCCACCGCCACGACCAGCATGACGATGTGCCGATTGCCGCCGCCCTTCAGCGCCTGGACGATGGAATTGCCGGCGAAGGCGGTCAGGGCGATCTTCGGTATGATGCCGACGGCGGTGCCGGCCGCGAAGTCGCGGAGCTTCATCGGCGTGACGCCGGCCGCCATGTTGACGACGATGAACGGCGCCGAGGGCACCAGGCGGACGATCAGGCTGGCCAGGAAGCCGTTCTTGCCGATCAGCTTCATGAACTTGGCCACGCCGTCGCCGGCCAGGTCCTTCAGCAGCCGGCCGCCGAACGACCGTCCCATCCAGAACCCGAT
>NZ_JBFTZS010000151.1:0-9861 GCF_056406675.1 Caulobacter sp. P1_B12_2
GCCCTGGGCTCGGCTCTGCTGCTGGCCATCGTCATCGGCTCCGGGATCATGGGCGAGCGGCTTTCGGGCGGAAACGTCGCCATCGCCCTGCTGGGCAACACCCTGGCCACCGGCGCCGGCCTGATGGTGCTGATCACGGTGTTCGGACCGATCTCGGGCGCGCATTTCAATCCCGCCGTCACCCTGGTCGCCCTGATCCGCCGTGACATCAAGGCCCATGAGGCGTTGCTTTACGCCGTCGCCCAGGTCGTCGGCGCGGTCGCCGGCGTCTGGCTGGCCCACGCCATGTTCGAAGAGCCCATCCTCCAGGTCTCGGCCAAACTTCGGGACGGCCCCGACCAGATGCTGGCCGAGACGGTCGCCACCTTCGGCCTGGTCGCGACCATCCTGGGCGCCGTTCGCTTCCGCCCCGACTTCACGGCCGTCGCGGTCGGGCTTTACATCACCGCCGCCTACTGGTTCACCGCCTCGACCTCGTTCGCCAATCCGGCGGTCACCGTGGCGCGCAGCCTGTCGGACACCTT
Organism: Caulobacter sp. P1_B12_2; assembly: GCF_056406675.1. NCBI lineage: Bacteria > Pseudomonadati > Pseudomonadota > Alphaproteobacteria > Caulobacterales > Caulobacteraceae > Caulobacter > Caulobacter sp. P1_B12_2. Next base: position 525 of record NZ_JBFTZS010000151.1, read on the forward strand.
CGCCGGCATAGCCCCCACCTCGGCCCCCGCCTTCATCCTCGCCCAGTTCGTCGGCGCCCTGCTGGCCGCAATGGCGTTCGGATGGCTTCTCAAGGAAGACCCCGCCCCATGACCCACGCCGATTTTCCCATCACCATCTTCCACAACCCGGGCTGCGGCACCTCGCGCAACGTCCTGGCGATGCTCCGGGCGGCCGGATACGAGCCCTCGGTGGTCGAGTACCTGAAGACCCCCTGGACCCGGCAGCAACTGGCCGAACTGCTGGCCCAGGGCGGCGTGCGGCCGCGCGAATGGCTGCGGGTCAAGGGCACGCCGGCCGAGGCCTTGGGCCTGACCGCGCCCGATGTCTCGGACGACGCGATCCTGGACGCCATGGTCGCCGAGCCGATCCTGGTCGAGCGCCCGATCGTGGTCAGCCCCAAGGGCGTGCGCCTGTGCCGCCCCTCGGAGCGAGTGTTCGACCTGCTGGAGGCCGCGCCCGAAAGCTTCACCAAGGAAGACGGCGAGGTCGTTCGCCCGCGCGGCTAGCGTCGCGGGGGCGAAAGGATTGTCCGTGAACGGACACTGTCGCAAATCTGTCGCCAAACTGTGACAAATGACGGCGGCATAGACCGTACGGTTCGTGCGTTCCCTCCTTCTCGCCCCCTCGAAAGTAGGACTGTCCCCCATGAAGACCCTGCTCGGAGCCACCGCGGCGCTTGGCCTGCTGGCCGGCGCGTCCAGCGCCCACGCCGCTCGCGACTATGTCTGGGCCGCCGGTTCGTCGACCGTGTTCCCCTTCTCGACCCGCACCGCCGAGAACTTCGCCAAGAAGACCGGCAAGAAGGCGCCCAAGGTCGAGAGCCTGGGCACCGGCGGCGGGATCAAGATGTTCTGCGGCGGCATGGGCGAGAAGTTCCCCGACATCGCCAACGCCTCGCGCCCGATGAAGAAGTCCGAGTTCGAGGCCTGCAAGGCCAAGGGCGTCAACAACATCGTCGAGCTGAAGATCGGCTTCGACGGCATCGTCGTGGCCATGGACAAGTCGGCCCCCGACTACAACTTCAAGGTCGAGCACCTGTATCTGGGCCTGGGCCAGACCGTGCTTCGCGGCGGCGCCTTTGTCGCCAACCCCTACAAGACCTGGAAGGACGTCGGCGCCGGCCTGCCGGCCAACCGCATCCTGGTCTACGGCCCGCCGCCCACCTCGGGCACCCGCGACGCCTTCGTCGAGCTGGGCATCGAAGCCGGCGCCAAGAAGTTCCCGACCGCCAAGGCGTTGCAGGAAAGCGACGAGAAGGCCTTCAAGGCCAAGGTCGATCCGCTGCGCACCGACGGCTCGTGGGTCGACGCCGGCGAGAACGACAACGCCATCATCGGCACCATCGAGAAGACCCCGGGCGCCCTGGGCGTGTTCGGCTACAGCTTCCTCGAAGAGAACGGCAACCGCATCAAGGGCGCCAGCGTCAACGGCGTGAAGCCCACGGCCCAGACGATCGCCAGCGGCCAGTACCCGCTGTCGCGCTCGCTCTACATCTACGTCAAGAAGGACCAGGTGGGGGTGACCCCGGGCCTGAAGGAATTCATCGCCGAGTTCGTGTCCGACGCGGCCACCGGCCGGGGCGGCTATCTGCAAGGCCGCGGCCTGATCCCCCTGCCCCCGGCCCAACACGACGCCAACAAGGCCACCGCCGGCAAGCTGACGACGATGGCCCCGCCGAAGTCGTAGGGCTTTCGGGTTAGCGCACATGGAAACGGCCCCGGATCGCTCCGGGGCCGTTTTTCATTTCCAAAACCAAACCTAGTTCGTCGGCTGTTCCGAACCAGCCCGCGAGGTCATGCCCGCGGCGGCGGCGTCGTCGGCCATCTGGGCGTCGACCGGCGGCTGGTCGACGGCGGGGGCCGGAACGGTGGCGGCCGGCGGCGGCGCTTCGGGCTTGGGGGCGGTGGCGACAGGGGTCGGCCGGGTCGCGGCGGCCGAGGCCGCGTCGTCGGCGGCGGTGCGGATCTCGGTCGGACCCTCTTCGTAGCCGTTGGTATTCATGGAGGACGCCATCAACAGCACGCCGGCGGTGGCGATGGCCCCGGCCAGGGCGCCCAGAAGAATCCATCCGAACGGGTTGCTCTTGCGTTCGGCCTTGGCCATCTGGGCTTTCCTCTGATCTGCGGCCCTCTTAGGAGCCGACCCAACGCCGGACAGGTCCGACGTCGAGGTGAACGAAATTACTGACGGGGTAATAACCCACACCGCCCCGCTTGAGATCCAGGGCGGCGGCCCGCATGCGATCCAAAGCGACGTCCTCCAGATAGACATCCATGGCCTTGCCGTCCATGTGCAGGCTGCGTTTGGCGACCTGGCCGCTGCGTTCGTGCAACATGGCGTTGGTCTTGGGCGAGCGATAACCCGAGATCACCTGGAAATGCGACTTGGACCCGGTCTTCTGGGCCACGTCCGCCAGGGTGTCGAACAGCTCCGGATGCATCGAATAGACGTCGCCGGTTCGGTAGTCGCGCAGCACCTTGTCCAGCGCCTGGACGGCGTCGGGCACATACTCGCCCTTCTCGAAATAGACCGCTTCCAGTTTTTCCTGGGTGTGAATGTTGTGCAACTTCAGCCAGCGCGGGGCCCGCGAGGCGGCGCGGGCCTGCGAAACCGGGGCGGCGACTGGAGCGGCCGGGAACGAAAGGTCCGCGGTCGGCATTCCTTCGGGAAGATCGGCCTGCTGCGCCAGCAGGTCGGCGATGGGATCGGAGATCCCCAGCTTGGATTGGGCGAAGGCCGCCATCGGCCCGACCGCGCTCGCACCGAGCACGCCGAGGCCAAGCCCCAACAGCTTGCGTCGTTCGATCATCTTACGCTTCCCCGGACTGACCTCGCGAGACGCCGGAAGGCCGGACCACCACACTTGGCGATCCCCCCACGCGAGCACTAAAACGCCAGAGTCTTTACGAAATGACCACAGCCTTCCGAGAGGAAGGCGGCCAAAACGAAAGGCCTGCACCGGGAAGAGGCCTTACGCGGACCCGGGGGTCAAGCTGAGCCAGGGGCTCCTGCGGCGATACGCTGCACCAGCACCTTATCCCAGCCATAGGGGTCGTCGCGGAAGTTCATCTGCCCGTCTGGGGTCATGTAGGCCGTCCAGTAGAGCAGAAATACGGCCATTGGCTGAGCTAGCTGGGCGCGGACGGTCTTGCCCGCCGCGATCGTCGCGTCGACGACGTCCGGTTGCCAGTCGGGGCTGGAGGCCAACAACTGCTTGGCCAGCGGGATCGGCTTTTCCAGGCGCACGCAGCCATGGCTGGCCAGGCGGCTGAAGCTGGCGAACTTCGAGCGGCTGGGCGTGTCGTGCAGATAGACGCCGTAGGGATTGTCGAAATCGAACTTCACCAGGCCCAGGGCGGCCTTCGGTCCGGCCTTCTGCTGCAGCCGCGAGGTCCCCTCGCCGGTCGAGATCACGATGAAGTCATTGCGGGCCAGATAGCCGGGATTGGCCCGCTCCTTGGGCCACAGCTCCTTGCTGGCGATCGACGACGGCACGTTCCACGGCGGATTGAGCACGATCGAGTGGATCGTCGATTGCAGCATCGGCGTCTCGTCGCCCGGACGGCCGGTCACCGCCCGCATCGTCAGGTTCGGAGCGTCGTCGTGGAAGACGCTCATCACCGCCGCGGCGATGTTGACCTGGATGCGGTCGGCCGGCAGCTGCTGGGGCAGCCAGCGCCAGCGCTCCATGTTGGCCAGGATCTGGTCGATCCGCCGCTCGACGGGCACGTTCAGCGCCGCCAGGGTCGCCGGGCCAAGGCCGCCGTCGGGATTGAGGCCGAAGCGCTTCTGGGCGCGCATCAGCGCCTGTTGCAGGGCCTCGTCGAACACCGGAGCCTTGTCGACGGCCACGGTCGCGTCCTCGACCGCCAGGCGGGCCTCGAGCGCGGCGATTCGAAGATCGCCGGTCGCGCCCAGCTTCAGCGGCTCGCCCGACGCGATGGGCTTCCAGCCGCCCCTCGCGGCGATGTCGCGATAGGTCGCCAGGCCCTTCCGCAGGGTCTGATAGCCGGTATAGGGCGGCGGCAGGCTGTCCAGCCACGGCCCCAGGCGATCCTGGGCGGCCGCCTGGATGAAGTCGGGGCCCGGATCATAGGGCAAGGGGCGCAGGCCCCAGTCGTTGAGGAAGCCGTCCGCCGTCAGCCGGCCCGTCCGCACGGCCTTGGCGTAGCGCAGGGTCAGGTCGATCAGTTGAGCCTGCGCGCCCTGACGGGTCAGCGCGTCGCGGGCGCTGAGCAGCGGCAGGACGGCGTCGGGTGCGAAGGCGGCGGGCTCGAAGCCATGACTGGCGGCCTGGCCGAGGGTCCGGACCAGCAGATCGACCTGCTCGGGCCGCAGGACCACGCTGGTCGGCGGCGGCGGAGCCGGCTGCTGCGGCGCGCGCTGGGGGGCCTTCACCAAAGGCGGGTTCTGGATCTGCGCGAGAGCCGATGAGAGCGAGAATAGCGAAAGCGCGCCGCCAAGCAGTGCGTCACGTTTGGTCCAGGACTTGATCACAGTCGAAAGGTCTCGCCGCACGCTCGCACGCGGCCAGTCCGCGCACCCTCAAATGGCCGTTGCGATCCAGGCGCGTCAACGTCCGTATCGTGGAAGGCGAACGGTTCAGACCGCTTATGGTTCTTTATTTCCGATGCGGAACCTTAACGCCACACCAGCGGTTTGATCGGACGTCAGGGCGCGCGGTCGCGCCCTTCCAGCGTCAGGATTTTATCGATGAGGATCGCCCAGGTTCCGCCCCTGTACGAAGCTGTACCGCCGCGCTTCTATGGCGGCACGGAACGGGTCGTGGCCCACCTCACCGACGCCCTGGTCGACTTGGGACACGACGTCACCCTGTTCGCCTCGGGCGACGCTCGCACCAAGGCCGAACTGGTCGTCGTGCGCGACCAGGCCATCCGCCTGGACCCCGCTCCGCTGAAGTCGGATCTGGCCGCTCACATGGCGATGCTGTCCGAGGTTCGCCGCCAGGCCCACCGCTTCGACGTGATTCACTTCCACACCGACATGATCCAGTTCCCGATGTTCGAGGACATGGCCGGCAAGACCTTGACCACCCTGCACGGGCGGCTGGATCTGAAGGACCTGCCCGGCGTCTATCGTCGCTGGCCGCAATACCCGCTGGTCTCGATCTCCGACGACCAGCGCCAGCCCCTGCCCTTCGCCAACTGGGCCGGCACGGTGCTGCACGGCATGGCCGAGGAGATCTATGATTTCCGCCCGAAATCAGAAGGTTACCTCGCCTTCTTGGGCCGGATTTCGCCCGAGAAGGGCCCCGATCGCGCCATCGCCATCGCCAAGCGCCTGGGCAAGAAGCTGAAGATCGCCGCCAAGATCGACGCCGCCGACCGCGCCTATTTCCACGCCGAGATCGAACACCTGATGGACCATCCGCTGATCGAGTTCGTCGGCGAGATCGGCGATCATCAGAAGTCGGACTTCCTGGGTAACGCCGACGCCCTGCTGTTTCCCATCGCCTGGCCCGAACCGTTCGGCCTGGTGATGATCSAGGCCATGGCCTGCGGCACGCCGGTGATCGCCTACGACTGCGGTTCGGTGCCCGAGGTGATCGAGGACGGCCTGACCGGCTTCATCGTCCAGGACGAGGACGGCGCGGTCGCCGCCGCCCAACGCTTGGGCGAAATCAACCGCTTCGAGGTCCGCCGCCRGTTCGAAACCCGGTTCTCGGCCAGAGCCATGGCCCACCGCTATCTGGACCTCTATGATCGCCTGGAAGAAGCGTCCGCGCCGCCGCGCCTGACGCTGGCTCAAAGCGCCTGACCTCGTTCGGCCGCGCGGTCGCCGCGCCCGGGACATGATCAGGTTTTAGGAATCTGGAACCCGCCCGCCGCACACGCGGCGCGGCGGGCTTTCGAGGGACCTCAGCGCAAGGGGCCAATAAATATGGACGATCTCACACCCGGCCCAACGCCGAGCGGCGCCGTAGAACAGGGCGAGACGGGTGAACCACGCGTTCCCTACCGGCTGTTTGCGCTGAAGGACAAGGACACCTTCCTGGTGGCCGATGCGTTCGGCGACGTGCTGGGAGCGGCCGACGGCCTGTTCCACGACGACACCCGCCTGCTGTCCAAGCTGCGCCTGCTGTTGGGCAGCCGCTCGCCCGCCCTGCTGAGCGCGGCGGTGTCGCAGGACAACGTGTTCTTCACCTCCCACTCGACCAACGAGCCGCTTCCGGCCCTGGGCGGCGCCGCGGCGCCTCACGGCGCGATCCACGTCGAGCGCAAGCGGTTCCTGTGGGACCAGCGGCTGTACGAGCGCCTGCGCTTCGTCAACTACAGCCGCGACATGGTCATCCTGCCGGTCAGCCTGGAATTCGACGCCGACTTCCACGACATGTTCGAGGTGCGCGGCTCCAAGCGCCCCGCCGGTCGCGGCCGCGTGCTGCCCGCCGAGATGAACGGCCGCTCGGTCACCTACGCCTATGACGGCCTGGACGGCGTGCGCCGCACCAGCATCATCTCGTTCTCCGAACCGCCGGGCCGCCTGGGCCCGCAGCGCGCCGACTTCATGTTCATGCTGACGCCCGAAACCCACTTCGACCTCTATATCGAGGTCGGGGTCGATCAGGCCCATCCGCCGACCCGCGAGCGCTGGCGAGCGGCGGCGGCGCGGGCCCGAGTCGACATGCGCAAGCGGCGGCGACACGGCGCGCGGCTGCACAGCTCGGGCCGGCTGTTCAACAACTGGCTGGAGAAGTCGCGGGCCGACCTGGCCCTGCTGACCACCCAGTTCGCCACCGGCCCATACCCCTATGCCGGCATCCCCTGGTTCTCGACCCCGTTCGGCCGCGACGCCATCATCACCGCCTGGCAGGTGCTGTGGATCGAGCCCGGCCTGGCCAAGGGCGTGCTGGGCTACCTGGCCGAGCACCAGGCGCTGGAGGTCAGCGCCTTCCGCGACAGCGCCCCCGGCAAGATCATGCACGAGACCCGCAAGGGCGAGATGACCGCGCTCGGCGAGCTGCCGTTCGGCCGCTATTACGGCGGGGTCGACACCACGCCGCTGTTCGTGGCCCTGGCCTGCGCCTATGCCGAGCGCACCGGGGATCTGGCGTTCATAGAGGGCCTGTGGGAGCCGCTGCTGGCGGCCATCGCCTGGATCGAGCACTTCGGCGACAGCGACGGCGACGGGCTGATCGACTACGCCCGCGGCCTGGACTCCGGCCTGTCGAACCAGAACTGGAAGGACAGCGAGGACAGCGTCTTCCACGAGGACGGCAAGTTCCCCGACGGCCCCATCGCCGTGGTCGAGGTGCAGGGCTACGCCTTCGCCGCCTTCAAGGGCATGGCCGACCTGGCCGAGCGACGCGGCGAGCCCGAGAACGCCGAACGCTGGCGCGGCAAGGCCGAGCATCTGCGCCAGCAGGTCGAGACCAAGTTCTGGATGGAGGACAAGGGCTTCTACGCCATGGCGGTCGACGGTCACGGCAAGCCCTGCCGCGTCAGGGGCTCCAATCCCGGCCACCTGCTGTTCTGCGGCCTACCCTCGCCCGAGCGTGCCAAGAAGGTGGCTGACACCCTGCTGTCGGCGGCGTTCCACAACGGTTTCGGGGTGCGAACCCTGGCCCAGGGCGAGCCGCGCTTCAATCCGATGAGCTATCACAACGGCTCGGTCTGGCCGCACGACACGGCCATCTGCGCCATGGGCCTGGCCCGCTACGGCCATCGCGACGGGGTGGTGAGCATGACCTCGGGCCTGTTCGAGACCGCCGCCCACTACGAGATGCGCCTGCCCGAACTGTTCTGCGGCTTCCCGCGCCAGCCGGGCGAACCGCCCGTGGCCTATCCGGTGGCCTGCCTGCCGCAGGCCTGGGCCGCCGGCTCGGCCTTCATGATGCTGCAGGCCTGCCTGGGCATCACCATCGACGGCTGGCGGGGCGAGGTGCATCTGACCGATCCGCGCCTGCCGATCGGCATCGACCACCTGCAGGTCGACGGCCTGCGGATCGGCACGGCCTCGACCGACATCACCTTCGAGCACGTCGGCGCCCATGTGGCGGCCCATACGAGCAAGGACTCGCCGGTCGCCATCTTGATCAGGCGATGACCCGCCTTCGTTCCGCTCGTCCCGGCCTGCGTCGGGATGAGCGGTTTGAAAACTGAAGCGCAGCACGAGCCGGACCAAAACATGCCTCAGAACCTCGACCTCTTCCCGATCGGCAACTGCGCCGTCAGCGCCCTGATCGATCGCTCCGGCCGGTTCGTCTGGGCCTGCGCGCCGCGCATCGACTCCGACCCGGTGTTCAGCTCCCTGCTGGGCGGGCTGGAGTCCGGCGATCCGGAGACCAAGGGCGTTTGGGAGGTCGCGGTCGACGGCGCCAAGACCGTCGAGCAGGAATACCTGCGCAACACCCCGATCCTGCGCACGGTGATCACCGACGCCGACGGCGCCAGCATCGAGATCATCGACTTCGCCCCCCGCTATCAACAGTTCGGCCGCAGCTTCCGGCCCACCGCCTTCATCCGCCTGATCCGGCCGCTGACCAGCGTGGCGCGGATCACCATCCGCCTGCGTCCCACCGCCGACTGGGGAGCGCGGTTGGCCGAGAACACCCACGGCTCCAACCACATCCGCTTCCTGTGCTCGGACATGACCCTGCGCCTGTCCACCGACGGGCCGGTGTCGCACGTGCTGGAGGAGCGCACCTTCCGGCTGGAAAAGCCGATCGCCATGTTCCTGGGCGCCGACGAGGGCTTCAACGCCGACATCGGGGCCACCTGCAATCGCATGCTGCAGCAGACCCAGGAATACTGGATGGACTGGGTGCGCGGCCTGGCCGTGCCGCTCGACTACCAGGCTCCTGTCATCCGTGCGGCCRTCACCCTCAAGCTCTGCATGCACGAGGAGACCGGGGCGATCGTGGCGGCCATGACCACCTCGATCCCCGAGCACGCCGACAGCGGGCGCAACTGGGACTATCGCTACTGCTGGATGCGGGACGCCTATTACGTGGTCCAGGCGCTGAACCGGCTGGGCGCGGTAGACATCCTGGAGAACTACCTCGGCTACCTGCGCAACATCGTCGACCGGGCGGCGGGCGGCCACATCCAGCCGCTGTTCGGGGTGGGCTTCGAGCCGCAGCTGACCGAGCGCTTCGCTCCCGCCCTGCCCGGCTATCGCGGCATGGGACCGGTGCGGATCGGCAACCAGGCCTTCGAGCACCAGCAGCACGACGTGTACGGCCAGATCATCCTGTCGACCGTCCAGGCCTTCTTCGACGAGCGCCTGCTGCGGCCGGGCACGGTGGAGGACTTCCACAATCTGGAGCCGGTCGGCGAGCGGGCTTTCCAGTTGCAC
>NZ_JBFTZS010000152.1:0-9844 GCF_056406675.1 Caulobacter sp. P1_B12_2
GATGAGGACCGTTGGATTGCTCCTGAATTCCTCATCCTGAGGCGCCCGCGCAGCGGGCCTCGAAGGACGCACGACTGACGCCACGTCACACTTGCCGACCCCTTCCGCGAGCGTAAGCTAACCGCTGATAAGTCGCCGAGACGGGCGTCGGTCAGGGAGTGGAACATGGTCGGCATCGCCGCCTGGGGGGCCTATGCGCCGCGCCTTCGCCTCAGCCGCAAGGCGGTGACCCAGGCCAATGCCTGGGTCGCGCCGAACCTGCGGGCCAAGGCCAAGGGCGAGCGGTCGATGGCCAACTGGGACGAGGACGCCCTGACCATGGCGGTCGAGGCCGCCCGCGACGCCCTGGGGCCGGACGACGACCGCTCGGCCATCGACGCTCTTTATTTCGCCTCCACGACGGCGCCGTTCGTCGACCGCCAGAACGCCGGCGTCGTCGCCGCCGCCCTGACGCTGGAGAAGGCCATCGCCTCGGCCGACGTCACCGGCTCGCAGCGCTGCGGCCTCGCGGCCCTGGGCCAGGCCCTGGCGGCGGTGCAGGGCGGGGCAAGCCAGCGAGCCCTGGTGGCGACCGGCGAGCACCGCCGCGCTCGCGCGGCGTCCAGCCAGGAACTCGACAACGGCGACGGCGCGGCGGCGTTCGTGATCTCGACCGACGCCGTTGCGGCGCAGTTCCTGGGTCGGGGCAGCATCACCGACGACTTCGTCGACCACTTCCGCGGCGCTGACAGTGAGTTCGACTACGGCTGGGAGGAGCGTTGGATCCGCGACGAAGGGATCGTCAAACTGGTCCCGCCGGCCATCCGCCGAGCGCTGGAGGTTTCCGGCCTAACCCCCGACGACGTCAAGCATTTTTGCTTCCCGTCCACCTTCGCGGGCATGGCCGCCAGCCTGGCCAAGACGGTGGGGATCGCCCCCGAGGCGGTGCGCGACAACCTGGCCCTGACCCTGGGCGAGGCCGGCTGYGCCCACGGTCCGCTGATGCTGGCCCACGCCTTGGAAGACGCCCAGCCGGGCGACGTCATCCTGGTCGCCCAGTTCGGCCAGGGCGCCGAGGCGCTGGTGTTTCGGGTCGGCGACGGGGTCGCGAGCGCTCGCCCGGCGCGCGGCGTCACCGGCGCGTTGGCCGATCGAAGAGAAGAGCTCAACTATCTGAAGTTCCTCACCTTCAACGGCCTGGTCGATTGGGACAAGGGCATGCGGGCCGAGAAGGACAACAAGACGGCCCTGACCACGCTTTACCGGAACCAGGACATGATTCTGGGCCTGGTCGGCGGCCGCTGCCGCGAGACGGGCGTGGTCCAGTTCCCGCGCACCCGCATCTCCGTCGCGCCCAACAATCCGGCCGTCGACACCCAGGAGCCGTACCGCTTTGCCGAGCGCAAGGCGTCGGTGCTCAGCTACTCGGCCGACTTCCTGACCTTCTCGATGAGTCCGCCCAACCATTACGGCATGATCGTCTTCGAGGGCGGCGGCCGGATCATGATGGACATCACCGACGTCGAACAGGGCGAGGTCGACAGCGGCCTGCCGGTCAAGATGGTGTTCCGCATCAAGGATGTCGACGAGAAGCGCGGCTTCGTCCGCTACTTCTGGAAAGCCGCGCCGGACCGCGCGGCGATCGCCGCCAAAGCTGTCTTGGCGGCGGAATAACTCGATGTCAGATCGCGCGCTTCACGTCTGTGGCGGCGAAGTCGTTGCCCTTGAACAACAGCGGCAGGTCGCGCGCCTTGGCGAGGGCGTAGCTGAAGCAGTCACCGTAGTTCAGGCCGTGGCGGCCACGCCTGTATCTCTTGAAGGCTTGCTCGGCCAGTTCGGTCAGCTCGTCGTCGAAGGCGACGGTCGTGAGCTTCAGATCGGAGATGACCGCGCTAAGGTCGGCCGCCTTTTCATCGCCATGCCGTCGCGTGACCACGACGAAGGCCTCCAACCGGCTCGGCGCCGAAATGAGCCCGGGCTTGTCGAAGAGCAATTGCAGGAAGCTCTCGGCTTCCGGTTCGCCTTGGAAGATCGCGATCAGGGCCGAGGTGTCAACGACGATCACCTGGGCAGGCCGTCCGCGTCATACACCAGCTCTTCGTCGGCGCCCGCTTCCAGGATCGGCGCCGCCCTAACGCGCCGCTGGATCTCGCGAATGCGTAAGATCCGCGCCTCGCGCTCCTCAGGGGTCTCGACCTCACGCACGGGCGTTCGGTCAAGCCGTTCCTGCAAAGCGATAGTCACCGTATCGGCCAGGCTTTCGCCTGTCCGCTCGGCCAATTGCCGGGCCATTCGATCTGTTTCGTCGCTGAGGATGTGCCGGGTCATGTCGCACAACCTACACCCGATCAATACGGCCACAAAGCCGAGCCAGACCTAGGGAGAACCACCATGGCCAAGGGCATCCGCGACAAGGTCGCCATCCTGGGGATGGGCTGCAGCAAGTTCGGCGAGCGTTGGGACGCCGGCCCCGACGACCTGATGGTCGAGGCCTATATCGAGGCCATGGCCGACGCCGGCATCGAGCCCAGCCAGCTGGACGCGGCCTGGTTCTCGACCCATGTCGACGAGCTGGGCACGGGCAAGGGCGGTACGCCGCTGTCGATCGCCCTGCGCCTGCCCAACATCGCCGTCACCCGGGTGGAGAACTTCTGCGCCTCGGGCTCCGAAGCCTTCCGGGGCGCGGTCTACGCCGTGGCGGCGGGCGCGGCCGACATCGCCATCGCCGTGGGCGTCGAGAAGCTGAAGGACACCGGCTATGGCGGTCTGCCGGTCGGCAATCCCGGCACGCTGGCGCCGCAGATCATTCCCAACGGCTCGGCCCCCGGCAACTTCGCCCAGCTGGCCAGCGCCTACCGCGCCAAGCACGGGGTCTCGCGCGAGGACCTCAAGCGGGCCATCGCCCACGTCTCGGTCAAGAGCCACGCCAACGGCGCCAAGAACCCGAAGGCCCACCTGCGCAAGGCCGTCACCGAGGAGCAGGTGCTGAACGCCCCGATGATCGCCGAGCCCCTGGGCCTGTTCGACTGCTGCGGCGTGTCGGACGGGGCGGCCGCGGCCATCGTCACCACGCCGGAGATCGCCCGGGCGCTGGGCAAGAAGAACCTGACCATGGTCAAGGCCCTGCAGCTGTCGGTCTCCAACGGCTACGAGAGCCAGTACAACGGCTGGGACGGCAGCTACTTCCACACCGCCCGCATCGCCGCCGGCAAGGCCTATCGCGAGGCCGGCATCGAGCGGCCGCGCGAGCAGATCTCGATGATGGAGGTGCATGACTGCTTCTCGATCACCGAGCTGGTGACCATGGAAGACCTGTTCATCTCGCCCGAGGGCCAGGGCTGGCGCGACGTGATGGACGGCTTCTACGACGCCGACGGGGGCCTGCCGTGCCAGATCGACGGCGGGCTGAAGTGCTTCGGCCACCCGATCGGGGCCTCGGGCCTGCGGATGCTCTACGAGATGTACCTGCAGCTCCAGGGCAGGGCGGGCGAGCGCCAGCTGAAGGACCCGGTGTTCGGCATGACCCACAATCTGGGCGGCGCGCCGGCCAGCAATGTCTGCTCGGTGGCGATCATCGGACAGGAAGGCGCGTAAGGGGTTTCGCGCCGTCTCGCGCGACGCGGCGGCTTCGTGTAACCAGGGGCCATGGCCGACCGCTTCAAGGGTTTCAAGCGCTGGATCTTCGCGGGGGCGGTGCTGTTCCTGGCGCTCGTCCTGGCGGCGGCGTTCTACTGGCGCTACGACATTCTGCGCACGACGCTGGACCCGAAGATCCCGTTCCAGACCTATGATCCGCCGCCGGCCCCGAACTACGCCAAGTCGGACGCCTGGGCGCTGCGGCCCCAGGCCGGCGCGGCGGGCAGAGGCGCGGCCGACGTGTTCTTCGTGCATCCCACCAGCTATGACGGCGGCCGCGACTGGAACGCGCCGTTCGACCAGCCCAAGGCCACGCGCGACCTGGCCCGGGTGATGCTGCCCAACTACGCCGCCCCGTTCGCCCGGGTCGGGCGGATCTTCGCGCCGCACTATCGCCAGGCCAGCCTCTACACCTTCCTGACGTTGCGAGACGACGCCCGGGACGCGCGGCGCTTCGCCTATGACGACGTCCGCGACGCCTTCCGCCACTATCTGCGCTACGACAACGGCGGACGGCCGATCGTGCTGGTCGGGGTGGAGCAGGGCGGCGTCCTGGCCGGGCGGCTGCTGAACGAGGAGATCATCCCCAATCCGGCGCTGCGAAGCCGACTGGCGGGGGTCTATCTGATCGAGACCGTGGTCCCGGCCGACGAGTACGGTCCCGGCGCGGTCGTCCCGGCCTGCGGCCGCCGCGACGAGGCCGGCTGCGTGGTCGCCTGGGCGTCGCTGACGGACGGCGACTTCCAGCGGGCCCAGGAGCTGACCAACCGGTCGCTGGTCTGGAACGGCGGCGGCGAGCTGGTCACGATGGACGGCCGCCGGCCGCTCTGCGTCAATCCGCTGCTGGGCGCGCGCAGCGAAATCCGCGCCCCGGCCAAGCTGAACCTCGGCGCGGTCAACGCCACGGGGTTGGAGTGGGGCTCGCGGCCGGCCCTGCTGAAGCGCCAGGTCTGGGCCCAGTGCGAGAACGGCCTGCTGCATACGGGCAGGCCGAAATCGACCTCGCTGCGCGACAGCGGCTCGTGGACCGACCGCCGCAAGGTGGATGGGTTCAACCTGTTCTGGGCGGACATCGAGGCGGACGCGTCGGCGCGGGTGGCGGCGTTGAAGAAGCGCGGGGCAGTTGCCGCGACTCCCCAATAGCCACCCCTTGAATCCGCTCATCCCGGCGAATGCCGGGACCCATCCCATGGTTGTGTGGCTGATTGGAAAGGCTCAACGCTGATGGCGTCGCCCCTAAAGCCTTTCCATCTTGGTCCCGGCATTCGCCGGGATGAGCGGTTCAGTGGGAAGACTCGGCGCGKTTGGATTGAGCCTCCAGCGCCGCCAAGCCCCAAWAGGTGGGCTGGTCGATCGCGACCCGATCCACGACGCTGGCCCTCAGGTGCGCCAGCACCGCCGGGTCCAGCGGGGCCAGGCGGCCATCCGCCAGCCGCGCGCAGAGCTCGGCGTTCAGCGTCTCGAAATCCCCGTCCAGGCTCAGCAGGGCCCGCAGCCGTCCGACCGCTGCCGCTTCGGCCGCCGGTCCCAGGGCCGACTCGCGCTCCAGGGTCGCGCGGGCGTTGTCGGCGACCCGAGCGATGAAGGCGCCGCGAGCGTCGCCTGGGGGGGCAGGCTCGACGGCGGCCAGGGCCTGGGTCAGTTCGGCGGCGGTCGGGTGGGTGATCACGACGCGGCCTCCATCAGCAGCACCAGGTCGATCTCGGTTTCGCTGGCCCGCCGTCCGATCATCGCCCGCTCGATGGAGCGATCCGCGCCCGAGGCGAAGCTCAAGTACATCATCAGGCACATGACGCCCCATTTCAGCGAGCCCAGGGCCTGCCAGAACAGCAGCCGGTCCAGCGAGACCGGCGCGCCGCCGGCCGCCGCATGGCCGTCCAGCAGGTCCTGGTAGTCGCCGAACCCGCCGACCGGGCTGCGCCATTGCCCGAACCGCCAGGAATTGACGCAGATCCAGCCCAGGTCCTCGGCCGGGTCGCCCAGATGGGCCAGCTCCCAGTCCAGCACCCCGACCAGGCCTCTCGCTGGATCGATCATCAGGTTGCCGTTGCGAAAGTCGCCATGCACCAGCACCGGCCGGTCCAGCGGCGGGGCGCGATCGGCCAGCCAGCGGAAGGCGGCCTCGAACACCGGCCGCCTGGCGCCCGACTGGCGATAGACCGCCTCGTAGCGGGCCAGTTCGCTGGCGGCGTCGGAGGTCTCCAGGGGCGGCAGTCCCTCTAGCGGCGTGGCGTGGATCGCCGCCAGCACCTCGCCGCAGCGCCGGGCCAGGCCGGGGCGGACGGCGGCGAAGGCCTCGTCGCGGACGATCCGCTTGCCCAGGGTCTCGCCCTCCAGCCGGCGCATGACATAGGCCTCGCCCAGGCCGTCGGCGGGCTCGCAGACGCGGACCACCTCGGGCACGGGCGCGCCCTGGGGCGCGACGGCGGCCAGGAGGGCGGCTTCGGTGGACAAGGGCAGGGCGGCGGTGCTCATCGCGCCGCCGGAGGGGCGGCGTCGCAGGATCAGCGGCGTCCCGTCGTCGAGGTCGAACGCCCAGGTCTCGAGGCTGGCCCCGCCCGACAGCCGGCGAGCGTTCAGCGCGGTCGTCGCGCCGGGCGACAGGCGCGGAGCGAGGGCGGAGAGGGCGGCGGGGACTTCCAYGGTCGCCAGCCTCCTTCGCCTCACCCAGCGTCATTCAAGCCGACTTTGCCGACTTGTCTATCCCGCGTCGTTCAGGGGCGAGGCGGCCTTCCAGTCGAACAGTTCCTGCAGGGTCCGCACCGCCTGGCCGCGTGGCGAGGTCAGGTCCGGGTCGCGGGCCAGGATCAGGCGGGCGTCGTCGGCGGCCACGGCGATCAGGTCGCGGTGGGCGACCGGGTCGGCCAGCCTGTAGGCGGGGAAGCCGCTCTGCTTGAGGCCCAGCGGGTCGCCGCCGCCGCGCAACTCCAGGTCCTTCTCGGCGATCTCGAAGCCGTCGTCGGAGCGGCGCAGGATGTCGAGCCGTTGCTGGGCGACCTCGGACAACGGCGGGTCGTAGAGCAGCACGCAGGAGCTCTCGCGCGAGCCGCGACCCACGCGGCCGCGAAGTTGGTGAAGCTGGGCCAGGCCGAAACGGTCGGCGTGCTCGATGACCATGATGCTGGCGTTGGGCACGTTGACCCCGACCTCGACCACGGTGGTGGCCACCAGTACGCTGACTTTGCCGTCGACGAAGTCGGCCATGACCGCGTCCTTCTCCGCGGCGGGCATCTGGCCGTGGACCRGGCCGACGCTGGGGCCGATGGCCTGGCGGAGGCTGGCGGCCCGCTGCTCGGCGTCGCGCAGGTCGATCTTCTCGGACTCCGAGACCAGCGGGCAGATCCAGAAGGCCTGGGCCCCGGCCTCGGCGGCGGCCTTCAGCCGGGCGATGATCTCGGGGATGCGCGGGGTCGGGGCGGCGCGGGTGGCCACGGGCGTGCGGCCCGGCGGCTTCTCGTCGATCCGCGAGACGTCCAGGTCGCCGAACACGGTCAGCTCCAGGGTGCGCGGGATCGGGGTGGCCGACATGGCGACCAGGTGGGCGCCTTCACCCTTGTCCTGCAGACGTTTGCGTTCGTTGACGCCGAAGCGGTGCTGTTCGTCGATGATCGTCAGGCCCAGGGCCTTGAACGCGACGTCGTCCTGGAACAGGGCGTGGGTGCCCACGGCCACGGCGGCAGAGCCGTCGGCCAGCTTGGCCAGCTTCGAGGCCCGGGCCGCGCCCTTGTCGCGGCCGGTCAGCAGGATCACCGCCAGGCCTTGGGCCTCCAGCGACGGGGCCAGGGTTTCGTAGTGCTGGCGGGCCAGGATCTCGGTCGGCGCCATCAGGGCCGACTGCAAGCCGCTGGCGGCGGCGTCGGCCATGGCCAGCATGGCCACCACGGTCTTGCCCGAGCCGACGTCGCCCTGCAGCAGCCGACCCATCCGCTCGCCGCTGGCCATGTCGCCGCGCACCTCGGACAGGGCGCGGATCTGGGCGCCGGTCAGCTTGAAGGGCAGGGCCTTCTCGACGGCGTCCGACAGCGGGCCGGCGTGGATGCGCGGGGCGGGGTGCGAGCGCTTGCCGGCCTTGCGTTGGGCCAGGGCCAACTGGTGAGCCAGCAGTTCGTCATAGCCGAGGCGGCGGCGGGCCGCCGACATCGGCGACAGGTCGATCTCGGCCTGCGGGCCGTGCAGCAGCGCCAGGGCCTCGCGCCAGGCCGGAAAGCCCTCGCGGGTCAGCCAGGCCGGATCCTGCCATTCGGGCAGGTCGGCGGCGCGCTCGAGGGCCTCCTGGGCGAACTTGCGGAAGGTGCGCGAGGGCAGGCCGGCGGTGGCGGGATACACCGCCTCGACCGGCGGAATGTCGGCCAGCTTGTCGGCTTCGAGCAGATAGTCGGGGTGGGCGACCTGGATCTCGTTGCCGTAGCGCTCGACCTTGCCGCTGACCGCGCGCTTGGCGCCGACCGGATGCTGGCGCTCCAGGTGCGGGCCGTGGCCCTTGAACCAGGTCAGGGTGACGAAGCCGTGCTCGTCCCAGGCGCGGATCCGCCAGGGCTGGCCCGAGCGCTGCGGCGGCATGTGGGCGTCGATGGTGACCAGGAAGGTCTGGACCTGGCCGTCGATCGCGCGGTCCGAGGTGGTGGCCGTGCGACGGATCAGGCTTTGCGGCGGCGTGAACAGCACGTCACGGACGAGCGGCCCCGCCAGGCGCTCGACCAGCGGCGCGACGCGCGGCCCCACGCCCTTCAGCGTGGAGACCGGCGTGAACAGCGGAAAGAGAATCTCGGGGCGCATTGACGCCACCATAGCGAAGCCTGCGCCAGATGTGGACGCCGCCGTGTTCTCTTTTCGTGCCGAATTGGGAGGTAAGCTCGACCGTAAAAGGTCGGACGGATCCCGGGCCGACGTTTCCGTCGTCCCGGGAGATCCGGAAAGGGCGCTAGTCGCCCTTGTTCATGGCCGGTTTCGCGGCGGCCAGGATGTCCTGCAGTTCGTCCGAACGCGAGGCGCCGGAGACGTTCAGGCGCGTGTAGAGGTACTCGGCCTTGTGCTTCAGGGCCGCCTCGGGGAAGCGGCTGCCCGCCCCGTGCAGATTGTTGGCCTCGCCCGCATAGACGATGCTGCCCGCCGCATCGACGAACACGAAATTGCCAGCAATCGTCGTCCGAGGATCGCGATCCTCGGCCAGCTTGTAACGGTAGACAGCGCCCGATGCGCCTTGCAGATCGATATAGGGTTTCACTGGACCTCGCCTCACAGCACACGGCGTCGGCGGAGAGGAGGTGAGGGGCGCCGGAGGCCAAATTATGACCTTAGGCCGCTCACCTTGCTGAGGAATCGCCGCGTACGCTCTTCCTTAGGCGAACCAAGCACTTCGGCGGAAGGGCCTTGTTCAATTATAACGCCGTCATCCATGAACAGCGTCCGATCGGCAACATCGCGGGCGAAGTCCATCTGGTGGGTCACGATGACCATCGTCCGCTTCTCGGCGGCCAGATCGCGGATCACCGTCAGCACCTCGCCGACCAGTTCCGGGTCCAGCGCCGAGGTCGGTTCGTCGAACAGAATGACCTCCGGATCCATGGCCAGGGCCCGGGCGATGGCGCAGCGCTGCTGCTGGCCGCCGGACAGCTCGCGGGGGTAGGCGTCGATGCGATGGGCCAGGCCCACCTTCGTCAGCAGGGCCCGGGCCTTGTCGTAGGCGGCGGCCGGTTTCACCCCGCGCACGACGATCAGCCCCTCGGCGACGTTCTGCAGGGCGGTGCGGTGCGGGAACAAGTTGAAGCTCTGGAAGACGAACCCGACCCGGCCCTTCAGGGCGCGGGCCAGGGGCGGCTTGGATCCCGCCCCATACGAGGATGTGACACCGGCCACGGTCAGGGTTCCGCCGTCGATCAGCTCCAGCCCCGCCAGGCAGCGCAGCAGGGTGCTCTTGCCCGAGCCGCTGGGGCCGATCACGGCGACCACCTCGCCGGGCGTTACGGTCAGGTCCACGCCGTTCAGCACGGCCGTGTCGCCGAAGCGCTTGATCAGGCCCTTGGCGTCGATCGCGCTCCCCAAGGTGGTGGTCATCGGCGGCCCTCCGCCTGGCGTTCCAGCCGGGTCTGGCCCAGGGCCAGGAGGCTGGAGAGGATCCAGTAGAGGGCGGCGGCCGCCAGATACATCGCGAAGATCTCGTAGGTCCGGGCGGTGATCAGTTGGGCCTGGCGGAACAGCTCGGGCACCTGGATCGTGGCGGCCAGGGAGG
>NZ_JBFTZS010000153.1:0-9717 GCF_056406675.1 Caulobacter sp. P1_B12_2
GGGCAAGATCACCTACGCCCTGCTGAAATCGATGTTCAAGCCGCGCTGGGTGACGCTGTTCAACATCGCCGCCGACGCCGCCGTCGCGCCGGAGCTGCTGCAGGAGGCCTGCACGGGCCAGGCCCTGGCCGCCGAGGTCGCCCGGCGGCTGGACGACCCGGCGCTGCGCCAGACCCAGATCGCCGCCCAGAACGCCGCCGTGGACCGCATGGGGCGCGGCATGCCCGACCCTTCGGAAGCGGCCGCTTCGGCGCTCCTGGACTTCCTGAGGGCGCGCGGAAAGGCCGTCTAGGCGCCGCGGTCGTTCGAGGCGTTAAGCAAGCCTTTAAGATCCGCTTCACGGCTCTCCGCTAGGTTGGAAGCCCTGGTGACCCTCTCGTCGCCGGCTGGAGCCCTGGCGTGCCGATCTTCTCGATCGCCCCTCTGTCGCCCCTGRCGCCGTCGGCTCCCGTCAACCGGGCCGACCAGGCGGCCGAGGCGCTTGCCCGGATCGCCGTCATCCAAACGGTCGAGACCCTGGGCGCGATGATCGACCAGTCTCATTCCCAGTCCCAGAGCGATCTGGCCCACATGGCCAAGGACGCCGTCGGCGAGGGCGAGGTCAGCCGGGCCAAGGCGGCCGAGATCCGCGCCGCGGCCACCCATCCCGAAGCCTTGGTCGAGACGCCGGCGCGCGCCGTCGCGGCCGCCGCCGGTCGCGCCGCCGCCCGCCAGGCCGGCGTGGCGCCGCTGATGGCGGACATGGCCCAGGCCGCCGCCGAACCCGACACGCCTCGCCCGGTCAAGGACGCCATCGCCCAGGTCATGGCGCTGAGCGCTCGCATGGACGGCCAGATCAGCGGTCCCGAGATCCGCCAGGCGCTGCAACGCTCCGGACTGTTCCTGGAAGCCCGCCTGGCGACCGCCGATCAGGCGCAGCGTCAGCAGACCGGCACCCTGACCGCTCCGCCGAAGGTCACGCCCACCCCCACGCCCAACAGCGACATGAAGGCCGCGCTGCTGGTGTTCCGCGAAGTGGTCAAGACCTGGGCCGAGGGCCTGCCGTCGATGTCGGCTCAGGCTGGCGCGACGCCCAACGCGGCCGCCACGGCGGCGGCCTCTTCGGCTCAACTGGCCGATCGCGGCAC
Source organism: Caulobacter sp. P1_B12_2 (assembly GCF_056406675.1). Classification (NCBI taxonomy): domain Bacteria; kingdom Pseudomonadati; phylum Pseudomonadota; class Alphaproteobacteria; order Caulobacterales; family Caulobacteraceae; genus Caulobacter; species Caulobacter sp. P1_B12_2. Next base: position 1,128 of record NZ_JBFTZS010000153.1, read on the forward strand.
GCCCCAGGCTCTGGCCGCCGCGATCTCTTCGGCGATCAATCCGGCCGTCGACCAGCCCGCTTTCGAGGCTGAAGCGCCGCCCGCACCGCCGACCGACGACGCTCCGCCCGCATTCGCCAGGCCGCCGGGCGGCTGGCCGAACGTCAACACGCCCTCGGCGACCCGTCCGACCCCGGCTCCGGCTCCCCAGCCGCCGTCTCTGCCGGCCTTCGGGGCCATCGTGGCGGAAGACTTTCCGCCCCTGTCCTTGGCCATGCCGCGCGCGAGCTCGGCGGCGGCCATGGCCTATGGYGGCCCCGAGGTCGCCTCCGGCCCGCCGTCCCAGACCCCGCCGCCCTATGCCGGCGCCCCGACCCACGCCCAGGCCGCCGCCCAGCCCGGTCTGCCCGCCGGCGCGGGACCTCACGCCGTCGCCCAGCGCCTGCTGGCCGAGACCGGCGCGGCCTTGGCCCGCACCGAGCTGCTGCAGATCGCTTCGCTGCCCGACGCCGCTCAAGCCGGTCGCCCCGTCGAGGACCACGCCCAGCGCTGGGTGTTCGACATGCCGTTCATGACCCCTCAGGGACCCGCCGCCGCCCAGTTCGAGATCAGCCGCGACGGCGGCGGTTCGGGCGGGGAGGGCGGCCGCGCCCTGGGCCGCACCTGGCGCGCCCGCTTCTCGCTCGACGTCGAGCCCATGGGGCCCGTCCACGCCCAGGTGGCTCTGACCGGCGATCGGGCCCGCGTCTCCCTGTGGGCCGAGCGCCCGGCCGCCATGGCCCGTCTTCGCACCGGCGAGGAGCGCCTGGGCAGCGCCCTGCGCGAGGCCGCGCTGGAGCCTGAGATCGCCTTCCACACCGGCCAGCCGCGCGCCCCGGCCGCCGCGCCCGGCCAGTTCCTGGATCAAGCCACATGACCGGCGCGATCCGCTCCGCCGGCCCGCGCATCGCGGTGGCTCTGCAATACGACGAGCCCGGCGCGCCGCGCGTGGTCGCGTCCGGCCGTGGCTGGGTCGGCGACAAGATCATCGAGACCGCCCGCGAGCACGGCGTGCCGATCGAGGAGAACCCCGCCCTGGCCCAGGCCCTCTCGACCATCGAACTGGACGAGGAGATCCCCGAGGCCCTCTACGTCGCCGTGGCTGAGATCCTGGGCTTCATCCTGCGCAGCGCCGAGGGGCGGTAGAGCGCGGATTGCCGAAGCGCTGCCAGCCAAGCATTTCCAAACTCGATGCGCGGGAACACGCGATTGCCGGACGATAATCAGGACGACTGGGAACTCAGCGAGATCGTGAAGGAACTTGATGCGAGGCTACGACGTATGTTTCCCCTAGCCGTGGTGAGGCAGCAGGCCGTCGGTCACGGCGGGTTCCACACTGGAGCATTGGGAAGCGACCGCCCCCAACTACGCTGGGCGTACGATTGCGGCTCCTGGCGGGAGGCGGGCCAGGCGGCTCTTCTGGAGCGTATTTCCGAACTGGCGGCTAAGGGCGGTGGGAACCGCCTGAAACTCGACTTTCTGTTTCTGTCGCATTTCGACGCCGACCACGTGAACGGCGTGGCGAAACTGCTCGAGAAGATCGACGTGGAGACCGTCGTCCTGCCTTATCTCACAGGCATCGACGCTTTCGTCGTATTGGCTCAGGGCCTGCTGAACGACGACTGTTCATCCGACCTGATCGAGACCGTGATCGAGCCGGCCGTTTGGTTCGGGCGCCGGGGCGTGGAGCGGATCGTTCGTCTGCGGGCGGGTCCAGGTTCAGAGCGCCCCGTTGAGCTTTCGCCGCCGGCCTTCGAGGGAGATCCAACGGCCTATCATCCGGTGATCTTCGACGGGGATGGGGCGCCGATCGCTGCCGGAACGCGTCCCGCAAGGGGTGTCGCGGCCGAGACGATCGCCAATCCTGGCCTGACGATCGGTGCCGTGACCGCCCACGATCACCTCTTGGACTGGCGTTTCGTTCCCTATGTCCACCCAGTGCCCGCTCAAATCCAGCAAGACCTCGAAAGCAAAGTCGAGGATCTGATTGGCACTTCAGTGAGCGACCCAACCTTCGGAAAGGCGCTGTCGAACTACGTCAAGAGGACGCCAGACCTGAAGAGCCTGCGCAAGTATTACGATGCCGAGGCCTTGTCGGACGCCAACGCCATTTCGCTGTCGCTCTATGTTGGGCCAACCACTTGGACGCAGCGAACGCGCGACGCATGGCCTCCCGGAAGAGTCGGCTGGTTCCTAACCGGGGACTCGAAGCTGGGCACGCTCTATCGGCGCCGAGAGTGGGTGCGGCATTACCGATCGATCCCCCCGGAGCGAGTCCACTGGTTCATGCTTCCGCATCATGGGGCGACGCGGAACATGGACGTCGAGGTCTTGGAGCCCTGGCCCGAGGTCCAGCTCTTCGTCACCGCTACGTCCGGCGACAAGTTGAGACCTCATGCCGACTTGAAAGATCGCCTTCGGGAAGCCGGACGCGACCCGGATCAGATCCACATCGTGACCGAGAAGAAGTGTGACGAAATCCTGGAAATTAGCGGCGCCAGCGATTTCTGGGGGCATCCGCTCGTTACAACGGGGCGGTGGCGCAACTGGACTTAGCACGGCGTTGCTCGCATGAAAAAGGCCCCGCTTTCGCGAGGCCTTTTCCAATTCAGCGATGTCGAAGCGCTTAGCCGCGCTTTTCGACGGCCACGTAGTCGCGTTGGGTGGCGCCCGTGTACAGCTGGCGCGGGCGGCCGATCTTGCGCGAGGGATCCTCGAACATTTCTTTCCACTGGCTGATCCAGCCGACGGTGCGGGCCAGGGCGAACAGCACCGTGAACATCTCTTTCGGGAAGCCCATCGCCCGCAGGGTGATGCCCGAATAGAAGTCGATGTTCGGATAGAGCTTGCGGTCGATGAAGTAGGGATCGCTCAGGGCGACCTTTTCCAGCTCCATGGCGACCTTCAGCAGCGGGTCGTTGATGCCCAGCTGCTCAAGCACTTCGTAGCAGGTCTTCTGCATGACCTTGGCGCGCGGGTCGAAGTTCTTGTACACGCGGTGGCCGAAGCCCATCAGCTTGTACTTGCGGTCCTTCACGCCCTGCACATAGGCGGGGATGTTCTCGACCGTGCCGATCTCTTCCAGCATCTCCAGGGCTTCCTGGTTGGCGCCGCCGTGCGACGGACCCCAGAGGCAGGCGATGCCGGCGGCGATGCAGGCGAACGGGTGAGCGCCCGACGAACCGGCCAGACGGACGGTCGAGGTCGAGGCGTTCTGCTCGTGGTCGGCGTGCAGGATGAAGATGCGGTCCATGGCGCGGGTCAGGACGGGGTTGGGAACCCAGTCCTCGGCCGGCACCGAGAAGCACATGCGCAGGAAGTTTTCCGAGTACGACAGCTCGTTGCGCGGCGTCACGAACGGACGGCCTTGCGAGTACTGGAAGGCGCGCGCGGCGATGGTCGGCATCTTGGCGATCAGGCGATGAGCGCTGATCTCGCGTTGCTTGGGATCATCGACGTTCAGGCTGTCGGCGTAGAAGGCCGACAGGGCGCCGACCGCGCCGGTCATCACGGCCATCGGGTGGGCGTCGCGACGGAAGCCTTGGAAGAAGCTGTCGAACTGGGCGTGCAACATCGTGTGATAGGTGATGTTGTGTTCGAACTTGGTGAATTCGTCGGCCGACGGCAGTTCGCCGTTCAGCAGCAGGTGGCAGACTTCCAGGAACGAGGACTTCTCGGCCAGCTGGTCGATCGGATAGCCGCGGTGCAGCAAAATGCCGGCGTCGCCGTCGATATAGGTGATCTTGCTCTCGCACGACGCGGTCGAGGTGAAGCCCGGATCGAAGGTGAAGTGGTCGGAGTCGGCGTACAGCTTGCGCACGTCGAGAACGTCCGGACCCGTGCTGCCCTTGAGGATCGGCAGGTCGTAGTTCTTTTCGCCGATCGTCAGCGTGGCTTTGTCGGTCATGCGAGAGACCCCTTCAAGAGTGGAACGGTCAGTCCAGTTTTCGATTTCGCGGTTGCGTTATAGCGCCTCATGCGCGCGACGCCAGGGCGTCGTCAAGGCGCCCCAGAGACTCGTCGCGGCCGAGCGCGGCCATGATCTTGTTCAGGTCCGGCGCCTGGGAGCCGCCCGTGAGGATTCCGCGTAACGACGGTCCGAATTTGCCGAAGCCCACGCCTTCGGATTCCGCGAAGGATTTCAACAGGGTTTCAAGCTCCGACACACCCCAGACCGGCGCCGCGCCTAGCGATACGCGCAGGCGGGTCAGCCGTTCCACGGTCTCGTCGACCAGTTGCTTTTGGGTCTTTTCCTCGAGCGCCAGCGGACGCACCTTCAGCGCGAAGGCGCAGTGCTCGGCCAACTCCAGGATGGTCTTGGCGCCTTCCTTGACCTGCGGGACCACGGCCAGCAGGCGCGCGGCGGCGTCGGCCGGCAGCTCGGCTTGCTGGGCTTGCAGGGCCTTCAGGGTCAGGTCGGCCAGGCGGCCGTCCTCGGCCTGGCGCAGGTGCTGGCCGTTGATGAAGTTCAGCTTGGCCCAGTCCAGGCGGGCCGGGGCCTTGACCACGTCCTTGACGTCGAACCAGCTGATCGCCTGTTCGTCGCTGAACACCTCGTCGTCGCCATGGCCCCAGCCCAGGCGGGCCAGGTAGTTGCGCATGCCCTCGGGGATGTAGCCCATGTCGGCGAACTCGCCGACCGCCTGGGCGCCGTGGCGCTTGCTGAGCTTGGCGCCGTCCGGGCCGTGGATCAGCGGGATGTGGCCGAAAGCCGGCAGGGTCCAGTCATTGGCCTGGTAGATCAGGGTCTGGCGGGCGGCGTTGTTCAGGTGGTCGTCGCCGCGGATCACGTGGGTGACGCCCATGTCGTGGTCGTCGACGACCACGGCCAGGTTGTAGGTCGGAGCCCCGTCGGCGCGCAGCAGGACCAGATCGTCCAGGTCGGCGTTGTTGAAGGTCACCGGACCCTTGACCAGGTCGTCGACCAGGGTCGTGCCCTCGGTCGGGCCCTTGAAGCGGATGACGTGCGGCAGGCTGGGATCGTTGGGCGGCGGAGCGTCGCGCCAGGGCGAGCGCAGGGCCGGGCCGCCGGCGCGGGCGGCCTCGCGGGCCGCGGCCAGCTCCTCGACGGTCATCCAGCAGCGATAGGCGCGACCGGCGGCCAGCATCTCTTCCACGACGGCGCGGTGGCGGTCGGCCTGCTTGTGCTGGAAGACGACCTCGTCGTCGGACTTCAGGCCCAGCCAGTCCAGGCCCTCGAAGATCGCGGCGACGGCCGGTTCGGTCGAACGCTCGCGATCGGTGTCCTCGACGCGAACAAGAAACTTCCCACCCGTATGGCGTGCATATAACCAGTTGAACAGCGCCGTGCGCGCGCCGCCGATGTGCAGGAAGCCGGTCGGCGAGGGGGCGAAGCGGGTGACGACCCCTGAGGTCGTCGCGGGGGAGGATTGGGTCATAGAGATCAAGGCTGACGGACTGGAGGCCGGTGTGACGGCTAGGACCGCGACACCGGACAAATCCGTTGGCGGCTGGGCGGCGCGTCTTAGCACGCGTCTTCGCGCACGTCCTAGCCTGGGAGCGGTAACAGCTTCGCTGATCGACGAGATCGACGCCAATCGCGAGCGCTGGATGCTGTGGTCGCCGGTGGCGTTCGGCCTTGGCGCGGCCGGCTATCTGGAGCTGAAGGCCGAGCCGTCCTGGGCGCTGCTGGYCGGTCTTGCGGCTGGATTGGCGGTGCTGGCGAGGATGGTCGGGCGGCGTTCGGCGCGCGGGTTGTCGGTCTTCCTGGTCCTGGCGGCGTTCCTGGCGGCCGGGGCTTTGGCCGGGAAGGTCCGCTCGAACGCCGTCGCCGCGCCCATCCTGGCGGGCGAGCGGGCGGTGATGACGATCGACGGCTTCGTGGTCGACGTGGTCAGTCCCGGGGCGGGTGGGCCGCGCCTGCTGATCGCGCCGGTCTCGATCAGCCGCCTGGCGCCGCAGGACACGCCCAAGCGGGTGCGGGTGACCGTCGAGGCCGAGGCCATCCCCGCGCCGGGCCAGGCGATCCGCCTGCGAGCCATGCTGGGACCGCCGCCGCCGCCCGCCGCGCCGGGCGCCTATGACTTCGCCCGCGACGCCTGGTTCCATGGCGTGGGCGGGGTGGGCTTCGCGATCGGCGAGGGGCGGCCCGTGGCTCTTGACCCGCCGCCCTGGCGGCTGCGCGCGGCCATGGCGGTCAACGCCTTCCGCTGGCGGCTGGCGAGCCGCATCGTCGACGACATGGGTCCCGAGCGCGGCGGCATCGCGGCGGCCATGGTCACCGGCCACGAAGCCCGGATCACCAAGGAGCAGACCGAAGCCATGCGCGCCTCGGGCCTGGCCCACATCCTGTCGATCTCGGGCCTGCACATGGCCATCGTCGGCGGGTTCCTGTTCGGTCTGGTGCGCCTGCTGATCGCCGCCTGGCCGTGGATGGCGTTGCGGGTTCCGGGCAAGAAGGTCGCGGCCCTGGCCGGCCTGGCCGCCATCGGGACCTATCTGGTGATCTCCGGCGCGCCGCCGCCGGCCCTGCGGGCGGCGATCACCGCCACGGTGGCCTTCGCCGCCATCCTGTTCGACCGCCAGGCCATCACCCTGCACGGGCTGGCGATCGCGGCCCTGATCATCCTGCTGGTCCAGCCGGAGTCGGCGGGCGCGCCGGGCTTCCAGATGTCGTTCGCCGCCACCGCCGCCCTGGTGGCCCTGGCCGAGGCGTGGCCGCGCCCGGTGCGGGAGATCTCGGTCCCCTGGCCGATCCGGGTCTTCCAGGCGACCCTGGGCTGGCTGGCGGTCAGCGTCGGGGCCAGTTTCGTGGCGGGCATGGCGACGGGGCCGTTCGCCATGCAGCACTTCAACCGTGTGGCCGTCTGGGGCCTGCCGGCCAATCTGGCGGTCGCGCCGCTGTCTTCGTTCGTGATCATGCCGTTCCTGGCGATCGGCGCGGCCCTGGAGCCTTTCGGCCTGGGCGGACCGTTCCTGACCGTGGCCGGCTGGGGCATCGCGGCCATGATGTGGATCGCCGACGGCTTCGCCAGCGCCGGCGGAGCCCAGCACGTGGTGGCCAGCGGCCCGCCGTTCACCCTGGCCCTGGCCTTCGTCGGGCTGATGCTGTTGTGCCTGTGGAAGGGCCGCCTGCGCTGGCTGGGCGCGCCCCTGGCCCTGGCGGTGGCCCTTTGGCCGCGCGCGACGCCGCCCGACGTCTGGATCGCCCCGGACGGGACCACGGCGGCGGTGCGCCAGGGTGGCGAGGCGGTGCTGCTGCGCCCCGACGCCCGCCGGTTCGGGGCCGAGCTGTGGGGGCGTCGCCGAGGCCTGATCGTGCCCGAGGGCGCCGCGCCCAGTCCGCTCTACGCCTGCGACCGGCGGTCCTGCGCCCCGGCCGCCGACGCGCCGGTCGCCCTGGCCCTGTCGTGGAGCAAGACCGCCCCCGACGCCGAGGTCGTGGCGGCGATGTGCGTCGACGCCGAGATCGTGGTGCTGCGCGGCGTCGCCCCGCCCACGCCGCCGGCCTGCCGCGACCGGATCGTGCTCGACGCCGATGATTTCGCGGCCGGCGGCGCGGCCGAGCTCTATCGGCGGGGCGGCGAATGGTGGATCGTCTGGGCTCAGCCTCTACGGGGCGTGCGGCCCTGGACCGGCGTTCCGGAGCGCTAGCCGATGCTCAAGGTTCCTGATGCTTAGACTTTGGGGCCGACGCAGTTCGGCCAATGTCCAGAAGGTGCTGTGGCTGGTCGGCGAACTGGGGCTGGCGCACGAGCACGTCCAGGCCGGCGGTGACTTCGGCGGCCTCGACACGCCGGCGTTTCGGGCGATGAACCCGCACGGCAAGGTTCCAGTCATCGAGGACGGCGGGGTCGTGGTCTGGGAGTCGCACGCCATCCTGCGCTACCTGGCGGCCGTCCACGGCGCGGACCGCTTCTGGCCCGCCGACCCGGCCGCCCGGGCCAAGGTCGACGGCTGGATGGACTGGGCGCAGACGGCGCTGCAGCCGGCCTTCCTGGGCGGGGTGTTCTGGGGCGGCTATCGCACGCCGGAAGCACAGCGCAACGAGGCCGCCGTCTCCGAGGCCCTAGAGCGGACTTGGCGCTGCCTGACCCTGGTCGACGCACAACTGGCCGATCGGTCGTTCGTTGTCGGCGACGCCCTGTCCCTGGCCGATATCGCCATCGGGACGCACCTCTATCGCTATTTCGAGCTGGAGATCATGCGTCCGCCGCTGGCGCGCCTCGAGGCCTGGTACGACCGGCTGAGGGACCGCGCGGCCTATCGCGAGCATGTGATGCTCCCGTTCGGCGAGTTGGAGGGACGGCTGGCCTTCTGAGCCTGGAGGCCAGGTCAAGCGTTAGGGCGTGGACGACGACTGGAGATGATCATGGAACGCGAAGGCGGCTGCGCGTGCGGGGCGGTGCGATACGTGGCGACCGGCGGACCGCTGCGGGTGGGGCTGTGCCACTGCCTGACCTGCCGCAAGCGCCACGGCGCGCCCTGCAACGCCTTCGCGGCCTTTCGAACGGACAAGGTGCGGATCGAGGGGCAGGCGTCGGTCTGGGCCGGCGCCGAGCACGGCCTGCTGCACGGTTGCGCGGTCTGCGGCTCGCCGCTGTTCTGGACA
>NZ_JBFTZS010000154.1:0-18348 GCF_056406675.1 Caulobacter sp. P1_B12_2
GGCCGAACTGGCGTCGCGCGGCTATGTCAATGTCGGCGGCCAGAGCGGCGACGACCGCAAATGGACCTATTGGTGGAACGAGCGGCGCGGCGTCTGCCTGTCGGTGACCACCCTGAACGGACGCTACGACGCGATCGTCTCGACGCCGGCCCCCGACTGCAGGAAAAGCGGCGGCGGTGGYGGCGGCGGTGGCGGTGGCGGCGGCGGCGCGTACCGGCCGCCCGAATTCGGCTACGGCCAAGGCAATTCCGGCGGCTATCGCGAGCATATCGCGCTGATCTGCTATGGCGAAGGCCAGCGCTACACCAACCAGCTGAAGTCCGGCTACGAGTGGGATGCCGACAAGCGCCGCTATGTGCCCCGCAGCGGCCTGGAGCTGACGCGCCAGGACTACGACAGCTCGGTCACCGTCGAGATCGACGGCGATCGCGGGCGCATCCGTCCGGCCAAGAACATGATCCCGCCGATCCATGGGAACAGCGACGCCGGCTGGTACGACATCGCCAACCTCTCGGTCTCCCGCGACATGATCCGGGGCGAGTTCAAGCTGAACGGCGCCAATCGCCCCAAGCTGATGATCGATCGTCGCGCCGGTCGCATCACCCTGGACGGCCTGACCAAGTTCAGCGGCACGTGCGATCCGTTGGACGGCGACCGCAAGTTCTAGGACACGTCGGACCCGACGCCCTTGGGCGTCCGGTCCGGCTCGGCCCGGCCAAGGATCTGGGCCATTGCATCGCACCGCTCGAGCCGTCGCGCGTCGTCCAGCGGCCCGGCCCCTTGGCCCGGCCCGCCATGATCCGTTCGCCCAGTCCGGGCGCCCCGCCGGCGGGCGAAGCCTCATCCCGCCACGCCCGCGCGCATTTTTGCTGGCCACGGCGCGGCATCACGGCTAACCGCGCGGTATGATCCAACCTCACCCCTCCGGCGGCTACATCCTGGAAGAACTCGCGGTCGGGATGGTCGCCGAAAAGCACGTGCCCATCACCGAGGAGCGCATCCAGCGTTTCGCCGAGGCTTCCGACGACTTCAACCCCGTGCACATGGACGAGGCCTTCGCGTCCAAGACCGCCTATCGCGGGCGGATCGCGCACGGCCTGCTGTCGGCGTCGTTCGGCTCGGCCGTGGTCGGCACCATCCTGCCCGGCGCGGGCGCGATCTATCTGAGTCAGACCCTGGCGTTCCACAAGCCGGTGCGCATCGGCGACGTCGTGACGGCCCGCGTGACGGTCTCGGCCATCGACGAGGTGAGCGCGCGCGTCACCCTGCGTTGCGAGGGCCTRGTGGGCGACGAGCCGATCATGGACGGCGAGGCCACGGTGCGCGTGCCGCGTCGCCGCCGGCCGGCGAAGGCCTAGGCCGTCACGGGACGACTTCACGGCGACACGCACTCACTCTACCGTCCCGGCACTCGCACAATGGAGGCCCGATGACCGAAGAGACGCCCCCCAAGCGCCTGCCGATCCGCTGGCTGACCCTGGCCGAGATCGTGGCGGTGGCCGCCCTGGTGATCACCGGCCTCAGCTTCTGGGATTCGCACCGCGAACGGGTCCGCGAGGATCGCGAGCGTTCGGTCGCCGCCAGCGAGCGGCGGGCCGAAGCCCAGGCCGCCGCGCGGAAGATGACCTTCGTGATGACGGGCACGCGCGAGAAGGGCGGCGAGGTCATTCGGCTGATCTCGGTCAATGACAGCCAGGTGATCCAGACCCAGACCGTCTGGTTCCCCGCCGAGCTGCGCTCCGACAGCGTCGAGACCACCGGCAATCCCCGGCTGGAAATCGGCTGGATCGAGAAAGGCCTGCGCAAGAAGGCCGGCAAGGCCAAGACCGGCCGCGTGCCGGTCGGGGTGCTGACGGTGTTCATCGAGGACGGCCAGACCAAGACCGACCGGGCCATCTACCAACTGGGCTACAGCATCCATCCCCGCACCCTGCGCGCCGACAAGATCGAGCTGGAGGGGCTGTCCGTCGCCCGCCGCGACGTCCCGGGCGACCTGCAGGCGGCGGCCGGCAGCCTCTGGTCGGCGCGATGAGCGCGCCCGATCCGATCCGCCTCTTCTCCTACGGCACCCTCCAGTTGGAGACGGTGCAGCGCGAGACCTTCGGACGGCTCCTGACCGGCGCGCCCGACGCCTTGCCGGGCTACAGCCGCACGATGGTGCGGATCACCGATCCGGCGGTCATCGCCGCCAGCGGCGCCGACCATCATCCCATTGTGGCGGCGAGCGACAATCCGGACGACGCGGTCGAGGGCATGGTGTTCGAGATCACCGCCGCCGAACTGGCCGCCGCCGACACCTACGAGGTCTCGGACTACAAGCGCGTCGAGGTGGTTCTGGCGTCCGGCTTGCGGGCCTGGGTTTACATCCAAGCCTGAACGGGGCGCCGTCGCGGCAATCGTGGCGAGGTCTCGCCCGCGTGCTTAACTGAGCTCCGGACGGCGCGCGACCGGCGACGCCGCCACTCCAGGGGAGGCGACCATGGTCATCTTAAGCGTGCTCTATCCCGCGACGCCCGGCGCCAGGTTCGACCAGGCCTATTACGACAGCGTCCACATTCCGCTGGTGAAGGACGCCTTCACGTCGACCGGCCTGACGGACGTGCAGRTGCTCAAGGGCCTGCCCGGCCCGGACGGCGGCGCGGCCCCCTTCGTGGTCATCGTCAATCTGACCTTCGAGAGTCCCGAAGCCCTGGGCGCCAGCCTGGGCGGCCCGCGCGCCCCCGAGGTGCTGGGCGACGTCGCCAAGTTCACCGACATCCAGCCCGTGACCCAGGTCAGCGCGCCGGGGTAGGGGGCTTTCCCGCGGACATGGTTAATGCGCCTTTAACCATGTTCCCGCCATTTGACCCGGTGTTTCAGGCCCGTCGCGATTCGTAATTTCGCGGCGATTTGAGTCGAGGGCTTCATGGTCGGCAGCGTTACGAACGGCTACGCGGCGAACCCCTATCTCGCCGCCGGCGCGGCCAGCACGACGGCCGCGACGACAGCGGCCGCCAGCGACAGCTCCAGCGCCGCGGCCGCCAAGACCAGCGGGTCCGGCGACAAGGTCACCCTGTCGCCCGAAGCCCAGGCGGCCCTGGCCGCCCAGACCGACAACCGCACCACCGACGCGGTGGTCGCCTCGGCCCGCTCGGCGCTGGACAAGCTGCTGGCCGGCGCCAAGGCGACCAGCGCGCTGAAGGACGGCAAAGCGACGATCGACGTCTCGGGCCTGGACCGCCGCAGCCTCTACGCCATCGCCAGCAACAAGGGCGGCAAGTTCTCGATCGAGGAACAGGTGGTCGCCAGCCTGCAGATGAAGGCCAACCGCGACACGGCCCTGTCGGCCTCGGCCTCGGCCATGCGGGTGACCGGCGACTACACCGGACTCTACAAGGCGGCCCTGGCCAATCTCGAGGCCGCCGGGGCCGAGGAGAAGGGCACGGCCCAGTGGGCCAAGGACAAGGCGGCCCTGACCGAGGGCCTCAAGCAGGCCACCGCCAAGCCGGGCGTTCAGCCCACCGGCATCGACGGCGATCCGGTCGCGACCTATCTGAAGGACGTCGGCGGGGTGGTCTCCAACCCGCGCACCCGCGACATCGGCAAGGTCGCTTCCGACGTCCGCTCGGTGCTCGACAAGCAGTACGCCTCGGCCACCAAGGACGGGATGGCCACCGACGAGGACAGCGGAACGATCGACTTCTCCAAGTTCGACGACCGCTCGCTGGCCGCCATGGCCCTGAACAAGGGCGACCAGTTCTCCGAACACGAGATCGCCCAGGCGGCCGCCGAGGTGCGGACCCGCAATCGCGACAGCGTCTCCAGCGCCTATGCCAGCACCAAGGGCTCGGACAGCTCGGCCTTCGGCAAGAGCCTGATCACCCAGTACGCCGCCATGAGCGACGAGGAACGCCAGGCCGCCGGCTGGACCCCGGCGCTCTACGACAAGATGGTCGAGGTCCAGAACCTTTCGGACAAGCTGGCCTCGCTGTTCAACAGCGACGGCAGCGTGAACACCGGCGGGACGAGCCTGCTGGAATATCTGAGCTAGGGTAACGGGGATTGGCCCTAGACCGGGCACAGAGCTGGGCTAAGACGGTGGGGACCACTTCGCCGTAGATGGACTCGGCTTTCCATGACCTCGATCAAGACCACCACTCGCGCCGCCCTGCTGGCGCTCCTGCTCTGCGGCGTCGCCGCGCCCGCCCTGGCTCAGACCGYGCCGCCGATCCCGGCGATCCTGACGACGCCGGAAGCCCGCGACATCCACTCCTACGCCCAGCCGCTGACAGCGCGGGTGACACATGTCGACCTGGACCTGACCGCCGACTTCGCCGGCCAGAAGATGACCGGCACGGCCGCCCTCGACATCGCCGCCGCGCCTGACGCGAAAGAGGTCGTGCTCGACAGCAAGGGCCTGGTGATCAAGGCGATCACCGACGACAAGGGCGCGGCCCTGCCGTGGACCCTGGGCAAGGCCGACCCGAACCTCGGCGCGCCGCTGACGGTTCAGTTGCCAAAGGGGACTAGATCCGCCAAGCGCATCGTGATCACCTACGACAGCGCCCCCGACGGCGCGGCCCTGCAGTGGCTGACGCCCTCGCAGACGGCGGGCAAGGTCAAGCCGTACCTGTTCAGCCAGGGCGAGGCGATCCTCAACCGCAGCTGGATCCCCACCCAGGACAGCCCCGGCATCCGCCAGACCTGGACCGCCCGCATCGTCGCGCCCGAGGGCCTGAAGGCGGTGATGAGCGCCGAGATGCTGACCCCGGACGGCGAGCCGGTCGCCGGCGGCGGCCGCGCCTATCGCTTCAGGATGGACAAGCCGGTCGCCTCGTACCTGATCGCCATCGCCATAGGCGACCTGACCTTCACGCCGCTGGGCCAGCGGACCGGCGTCTACACCGAGCCGTCGGTGATGAAGAAGACCGCCAACGAACTGGTCGATGTCGAGAAGATGGTCGAGGCGGCCGAGAGCCTCTACGGCCCCTATGCCTGGGGTCGCTACGACCTGCTGGTGCTGCCGCCGTCGTTCCCGTTCGGCGGCATGGAGAACCCGCGCCTGACCTTCGCCACGCCCACCATCATCGCCGGCGACCGTTCGCTGGTCAGCCTGGTGGCGCATGAGCTGGCCCACTCGTGGTCTGGCAACCTCGTGAACAACGCCACCTGGGCCGACTTCTGGCTGAACGAGGGCTTCACCGACTATTTCGAAAACCGGATCATGGAAAAGCTGTACGGCAAGCCGCGCGCCGACATGCTGGCCGACCTGRGCTGGAGCGACCTGCAGGCCGCGATCGCCGACGCCGGCGGCCTGACGGGCGCCGACACCCGCCTGCACCTGGACCTGACCGGCCGCGATCCCGACGACGGCATGACCGACATCGCCTACCAGAAGGGCGCGACCTTCCTGCGCACCATCGAGCAGGCGGTCGGCCGCGAGCGCTGGGACGCCTACCTCAAGGCCTACTTCGCCCGCCACGCCTTCCAGAGCCAGACCACGGCCGGCTTCGTCGCCGACCTGCGCGAGAACCTGATCAAGGGCGATCCCAAGCTGGAAGCCTCGATCGGCATCGACAAGTGGGTCTACGACGTCGGGCTGCCGGACAACGCCGTGCACATCAAGTCGGCCGCCTTCCCGGCGGTGGACGCCCTGGCCGCCGCCTACGCCAAGGGCGGCGCGGCCCCGGCCGCCAAGTGGAAGGCCTGGAGCACGCCGGAGCGCACGCGCTTCATCGCCAGCCTGCCGCGCGCGCTGTCGAAGGAGCGTCTGGCCGCCTTGGACAAGGCCTTCGGCCTGTCGGCCCAGGGCAACAGCGAGATCCGCTTCGTCTGGCTGGAGCTGGCCGTGGCCAACCGCTACGAGCCCGCCTTGCCGTCGCTGGAGGCCTTCCTGACCGAGCAGGGCCGTCGCAAGTTCGTGGCCCCGCTGTTCAAGGATCTGATGGCCCAGGGCGACTGGGGTCAGCCCATCGCCAAGCGCCTCTACGCCAAGACCCGGCCGCTCTATCACGCCGTCACGCGGCAGACCGTCGATGGGATTGTGAAATAGCCGTTTCTCGAAAAATCACGCGTTTTTCGTCGTTCACTGACGTTTTGGCGACGAAAACGCGCGATCCGGCTCGATTTTTCTCCGAAAAAGCGCCGAAATTCGCTCGTTGAGCGATTTTTCGTGTTAACCGTGACCTTGCGCTCCCGTCAGAGGAGCAGGCCTCGTTAGGGAGAGATCGCCATGGCTGACGCCGTGTTCGCGACCCGTGTGCGTGCGCGTTCCGTGTTCTTCAGAAAATGCGACATCAACAAGCCGGAAGCCGCCGAGCTTCGGCATGCCGGCCCCTGCATCCAGTGGGACCGGGTCGGCATCGTGGCCATRGTCCTGGTGTTCGGGGCCGGGCTGGCGACGCTCGCCTATGCCGGGATGGGCTGAGCGCCCACTCCACCAAATCTGTCATCCCGGGCGTAGCGAACCGAAGACCCGGGACCGACGCCTGAGCTCAGCGCTTCGGCCCGGTCCCGGATCGGCGCGCTACGCGCTTGTCCGGGATGACAGCATTGTGGCCGGCTCAAGGGCCCTCGCCACTTTCCCCGTGACGCCCACCGTTCGCTGACCCATGCTCCGCCCACGACACGATCGCGGGGGCGACATGAACGACCAAGCCGGCAACACCCTCTGGAATCCGGACCTGGCGCCGACCACGGCTGCTCAGCGCACCTGGAAGGCCCGGCACTTCGCGGCGCTTTGGCTGGGCATGGTCATCGCCGTGCCGGCCTACATGCTGGCCGCGGGTCTGATCGAGCAGGGGATGTCGGCGACCCAGGCGGTGTGGGCCGTGCTGCTGGGCAATGTCATCGTGCTGGTCCCGATGCTGCTGATCGGCCATGCGGGCGCCAAGTGGGGCGTGCCCTATGCGGTGCTGGCCCGGGCCTCGTTCGGCTGGCGCGGCGCGCGGGCTCCGGCTCTGGCCAGGGCCATCGTCGCCTGCGGCTGGTACGGCATCCAGACCTGGATCGGCGGCGGCGCGCTGCTGACCCTGCTGGGGGTGATGGTCGGCAAGAGCCTGGTCGGGCCGATGGTCCCCGTCCTGGGCATAGGCGTCGGCCAACTGCTGTCGTTCGCCGCCTTCTGGCTGATCCAGCTGCTGTTCGTCACCAAGGGCTTGGAGACCGTGCGCAAGCTCGAGACCTGGACCGCGCCGGTCAAGATCCTGGTCTGCGGCCTGCTGGTCTGGTGGGCGCTGAGCAAGGCCGGCGGCCTGGGACCCATCCTGCACGAGCCTAGCGCCTACGACGCCGGCGGCGCCAAGGCCGGCCGGTTCTGGAACGACTTCGGCCCGGCCGTCACCGCCATGACCGGCTACTGGGCGACCCTGGCTCTCAACATCCCCGACTTCACCCGCTTCGCCCGCACCCAGCGCGACCAGATCGTCGGCCAGGTGGTGGGCCTGCCCGGCCCGATGGCCCTGCTGGCCACGATGAGCGTGATCGTCACCTCGGCCACCGTGCTGATCTACGGCAAGCCGATCTGGGACCCGGTGGCGCTGTCGGGCAATATCGGCGGGATCGCGGTGCTGGTGGGTCTGCTGATCATCAGCCTCGACACCGTCTCGTGCAACATCGCCGCCAACCTGGTGGGACCGGCCTACGACTTCTCGGCCCTGTGGCCGCAAAAGATCAGCTACCGCGCGGGCGGCTACATCACCGCCGCCATCGGCGTGCTGATCATGCCGTGGAAGCTGCTCGAGAGCACGCAAGGCTACATCTTCGTCTGGCTGACGGGGTACGGCGCCCTGCTGGGACCGGTGGCCGGGATCCTGATCGCCGACTACTGGCTGCTGCGCCGCGCCCGGCTGGATGTCGAGGCGCTGTACGACCGCACGGGCCGCTACACCTACTTCAAGGGCTGGAACCTGGCGGCCGTCGCGGCCTTCGTGATCGGCGTCGCGCCGAACCTGCCGGGCTTCCTGAAGGCGGCCGGCCTGCCGTCGGCGGCCGGGATTGGCGCTCCGTGGACCGGGCTCTACGACTATGCGTGGTTCGTGGGGGCGGGGATCGCGGCGGCGGTCTATGTCGCGGCGATGCGAGCCGGCGGCGGCGCGAAGGCGTCGGCGGTGGCGTGAGGCTGTCGGGTCACGAGCCATAGCGGACTTCGAAACCCTCTCTCAAAGAGAGGGGGGGCGCGCGACGCCGGCCACCACCATTGCGGACGTTCAGAGAGCCCGCGCTAGGACGACGCGCCGGCTGACCCCGCACCCAGGGCGTCCGCGACGACCTCCTCGAGCACGCCGAGATCCACGTCCTTTACGGATTTGAACCGAATGCAATATCCGGTGATCTTGGCCTTCCCGAGCCGCGATCCATAGGTCCGCGACAGGTATGTCTTGTCCTTGAGACCCATGACATAGACCGATAGCCCGGACGTATTGGCGCTCAGGCCGATCTTGTAGAACGCTCTCGAGTCCCCGCTGGCGTAGCCGAGCGTCTGCGACCCATAGCCAATGTTCGGATTGGAGACGACCTTGCCGTCGTCGTTCGTGCCATCCAGAAACCAGAGCTCGGCGCCGGGCGAAATCGCCAGGATGCGCCGGTGCAGGTCCCGCAATTCCGCGCTCTTGGCCGGGGACTGATCGCCGATATAGCTGTCGATCTGATCGCGCACGCCCATGCCGAGGGCCTCCTTTTTTCCAGGACGATCGAACGCGTGTGAAACCGACAGGGGCGGCTGRCTTTCAACACCCCCACGCCCGTCATCCTCGGAACAAGTCCGAGGATGACGGGCGTGGAAGGCGTCCGACGCCGGGTTGGGCGGATTGGAATTGACCTCGCAGACGACGCGTTCGTGTCCCGCCGCACGGGCGCGTTCGAACAGAAGTTGGTAGAGCAGGCGGGCGTGGCCGCGCCCGCGCGCCTCGCCGGCGACCACGATGCGGTCGACATAGACGAAGCGCGGGAAGCGCTCGCGAAACCACAGGAAGTTGGGGCTGTCGTAGTCGGCGTCCTGGTCGAAGGCCAGCAGCAGGGCGTCGGCCTGGCCGATGCGCTCGGCCACGAACGACTCGCCCACCAGGTGCGCCAGCCGGGGCGGTTCCAACCACGACAGCTCCACCGCATGGGCGTTGTTCAGCGCCAGCAGGGCGGCGGCCAGGTCGGGCGAGGCCGCCAGGTCGGCCGGGGTGACGGAGAGAGGGGCGGTGCTGGTCATGACGTTTCGTACCCTCTCCCGGAGGGAAGAGGGAGGGTGAGGGGTGACGCCTTGCCGGTTTCACGCGGGCGCCCTGCCGGCGCGCCGTCTGACGGTTTACCCCCTCACCCTCCCACCGCTTCGCGGCGGGCCCCGCCCTCTCCCTCTGGGAGAGAGTGATTTGGGGGGATTGAGCGCGCTGGATCCCCGCCAGCGMCGCSARRAACCCCAACGATCCCAACGCSCTGMAAAATAAYSAGCGTCACAAGTCCTMGGACCTCAAACCTCCTGCACAATCAGAGCTGTCCCATCGCGGGGGAGGGCTCTTGGTACCGGCCCAAGCAGGCGATGGGGATCGAACCGAGCGGGGCCGGGCTGGCCTGGCGATCGGGTCGGCTGGGGAGGCGGGTCTCAGAAGGATCCAAGGCCCAAGCCGGACGCAAGCCGGACAGTCCGGGTTGACGGGGCTGGGAGTTCAAACCGGCCTGTTCSAGGATCAGTCGGAGTCGCCGACGGCCCCTTCCGGGCGRCTTTGATCCTGCCCGCCCGAGGGGAAACGTCGATCGGGATGAAACAGGCCCTCAATCGCCGTCCCTTGAGAAGAACGGTTCGGCGGAGCGGTCAGGTCTAGCCGAAACGCACCTCTAAACCCACGGTCATCCGGGCTGGGCCCGGACCGCTCCGCGCCTCCCCAACCACTCACAGCCCGATTGGCGTGGGATCACACCTACTTGCCCCCACCTGACCGCTAAAGCGGTCTGTCCGCCCCCATGGGGGGCGGAGGACACGCCTCGCCCCTCTGCCCCCTTTGGGGGAAGACGACCGCGAAGCGGTCCGTAGGGGGCAAGTGATCGCCGCACCAAACCTCTTGTGTCTTGTCCAAAAACCCGCATCTAGGCCCCATGCGTCGCTTCAACTCCGCCGATCCCACCTTTCCCGTCGCCTTCAAGGCCTTCCTCGACGAGCGCCGGGGCGCGCCCGAGAATGTCGATGCGGCCGCGCGCAACGTTTTGGACGCCGTGCAGGCCGACGGGCTGAAGGCCGTGCTCAGCTTCACTAGTCGCTTCGACGGCGTGGAACTGACCGAGGACACCATCCGGGTCACCGCCGAGGAGATCGAGGCCGGCGCCGCCGCGTGCTCGGCTGAAGTCCGCGAGGCCATCGCCTTCGCCGCCGCCCGCATCCGCGCCTTCCACACCCGCCAGCGTCCGCAGGATCAATCCTGGACCGACGAGGCCGGCGTGCAGCTGGGCTGGCGCTGGACGCCGCTGGAGGCCGTGGGCGTCTATGTGCCCGGCGGCCGCGCGGCCTATCCCTCGACCGTGCTGATGAACGCCGTGCCCGCCCAGGTGGCCGGCGTCGACCGCATCGCCATGGTCACGCCTCCCGGCAAGCTGGAGCCGGCGGTGCTGGCCGCCGCCAAGGAGGCGGGGGTCACCGAGATCTGGCGGATCGGCGGGGCCCAAGCTGTCGCAGCCCTGGCCTATGGCGCCGGACCGATCCAGCCGGTCGACAAGATCGTCGGCCCCGGCAACGCCTATGTCACCGCCGCCAAGCGCCGCCTCTACGGCGTGGTCGGCATCGACGCCCTGGCCGGTCCGTCCGAGATCGTCGTGGTCGCCGACGCCGACAACAATCCCGACTGGATCGCCGCCGACCTGCTGAGCCAGGCCGAGCACGACCCGGCCGCCCAGTCGATCCTGATCACCGACGACGAGGCCTTCGCCCAGGCGGTGTCCGACGCCGTCGACGCCCTGCTCAAGACCCTGGCCACCGGAGTCGACGCCGCCGCCTCGTGGCGCGACCACGGCGCGATCATCCTGTGCCCCCTGGACGACAGCCCGCGCCTCGTGGACCTGCTGGCCCCCGAGCACGTCGAGTTCGCGATCGACGAGCCCGAGCGCCTGGCCGACCGCGTGCGCCACGCCGGGGCCATCTTCCTGGGCCGCCTGACGCCGGAAGCCATCGGCGACTACGTGGCCGGCTCCAACCACGTGCTGCCCACCAGCCGCGCCGCGCGCTTCCAGTCAGGCCTGTCGATCTACGACTTCCTCAAACGCACCTCGATCGTGAAGTGCGACGCGGCCTCGTTCGGGATCCTGGGGCCGCACACCGTCGCCCTGGCCAAGGCCGAGGGCCTGCCGGCCCACGCACTGTCGGCGTCCATCAGGTTGCCAACCAAGCCGTAAGGGGCAAGTCTGCCGACGATGTCCGACGCCAAGTCCAGCCAGTTCCTGAAGTCCATCCTCATCGACGAGGACAGCCTCGCGGCGGCGTCGCGCGACCAGGAGCAGGAGCGGCAGGTGGCGATCTTCGACCTGCTGGACGGTAACTATTTCGAGCCGGCCGAGGCGGCGGGCGGGCCCTATGACCTGAAGCTGTCGCTGATCGAGAACCGCCTGGCCTTCGACATCGCCGGGCCGGAGTCCGAGGGCGAGCGCTGGGAGCGCCGGCACCTGCTGTCCCTGTCGCCCTTTCGGGGGGTGATCAAGGACTACTTCATGATCTGCGACAGCTACTATTCGGCGATCCGCAATTCCTCCCCCCAGCAGATCGAGGCCTTGGACATGGGACGGCGCGGCCTGCACAACGAGGGCTCGTCGCTGCTGCGCGAACGGCTGGAGGGCAAGGTCAAGACCGACCTCGACACGGCCCGACGGCTGTTCACCCTGATCTGCGCTCTGCACTGGCGAGGCTAGGGAGCGTGGCGGCGGATCTTCCGGACGCGGTGCTGTTCGCCTGCAACTTCAATCGCGTGCGCTCGCCGATGGCCGAGGCGCTGTTCAAGCACTTCTACGGCACGCGGGCGTTCGTCGATTCGTGCGGCCTGAAGCCGGACCCGGCCGAGGAGGGCGTCGACCCGTTCGTGGCCGCGGTCATGGACGAGATGGGCCTGGACGTCAGCGGCCACAAACCCAAGAGCTTCGCCCAGCTGGAGGACGACAGTTTCGACGTCGTCATCTCCTTGACCCCCGAGGCCCAGCACCGGGCCGTCGAGCTGGCGCGGGACCGGGCCACCGACATCGAGTATTGGCCGACCCACGACCCGACCCTCGCGGACGGCTCGCGCGACGCCATGCTGGCCGCCTATCGCGAGGTGCGTGACGCTCTGGCCACGGCGATTCGACAACGTTTCGGCGCGCCATCGACGTTCGGGGGGTGAATGCGCTATACACCCCGCCTCGCTGCCGCGATCCGCTCCCCGACTCAATCGTCGTGGGGGCTTTACCGGCATGGCGTCACCCATTTTGAGAGGCCTGATGGCTAAGGAAGAACTGCTCGAGTTTCCCGGTACGGTCAGCGAATTGCTGCCCAACGCGACGTTCCGCGTGAAGCTGGAGAACGATCACGAGATCATCGCCCACACCGCCGGCAAGATGCGCAAGAACCGCATTCGGGTTCTGGCCGGCGACAAGGTGCTCGTGGAAATGACGCCCTACGACCTGACCAAGGGCCGCATCACCTACCGCTTCAAGTAGGGCTGGCGGATGGTCGTCCAGCGGACGCCGCTGGTCCTGGCCAGCGCGAGCCCCCGGCGCCTGGACCTGCTCGCGCAGGTCGGCGTCGCCCCGGATCGGGTCGATCCCGCCGACATCGATGAAGCGCCACTGCGGGACGAGACCCCGCGGCGTCATGCTTTGCGCCTGGCGATCGAGAAGGCGAGGGCGGTCGCGCCGCGTTCGCCCGGCTGCCTGGTCCTGGCCGCCGACACCGTCGTGGCGGTCGGGCGCCGCATCCTGCCCAAGGCCGAGACGCCCGAGCAGGCGGCCTACTGCCTCAAGCTGCTTTCGGGCCGCAACCACATGGTCCTGACCGGCGTCGCCGCCATCGCTCCCGACGGGCGCGAGGCCTCGCGGCTGGTCGAGACCCGCGTGCAGTTCAAGCATCTCTCCGACCAGGAGAAGGCCGACTACCTGGCCGGCGGCGAATGGAACGGCAAGGCGGGCGGCTACGGCGTGCAAGGCGTGGCCGGCGGGTTCATCATCGACCTGCACGGCTCCTACACCTCGGTGGTCGGTCTGCCGCTGTACGAGACGCTGAACCTGCTGACCGGCCTGGGCTATCGAAAATGAGCGAACGGCGCGCCTATCTCTATGCGGGCATCGGCGAGACGGTCGGGGTGGTCACCCTGGACGGCCGTCCCGAGCGCCTGGTCGCCCAGTGGGACGGCGACGATCCGCTGGACGCCGAGGGCGTGCGGGGCGTCGCCCGGGTCAAGAAGATCGAGCGCGCCTTCAACTCGGCCTTCGTCGCCCTGCCGGGCGGGGGCGACTTGCTGCTGGCCCTCAAGCCCGACATGCCCAAGCTGGTCGAGGGCCAGGTGGTCGAGATCGAGATTCGCAGCCCCTCGCGCCGCGACAAGTCCGCCGTGGCCCGCTACGTCGGCCCGGCCGAGGGCGAGCCGCGCGTGCTGGCCCATGCCCCGACCATTGAAGAGCTGCTGCGCCTCTGGGTGAAGTCCGGCTCGCCCACCCAAGGCTTGGCCGCGCTGGAGGCCGTCGAGGCCGCCGAGGCCGAGGCCCTGGAGACGGTCTTCGCCCTGCCGGGCGGCGGCGACGTCAGCATCGAGGCGACTCGGGCCTTGGTGGCCATCGACGTCGACCTGGGCGGTCGCGACGGGGATTCGAAGAAGGCGGCCCGCGCCGCCAACATGGCCGCCTTCACGACCGCCGCCCGCCTCCTGCGCCTGAAGGGTCTGGCGGGGCTGGTGGTCTTCGATCTGGTCGGGCGCGGCCACGACGGTCCGGCCCTGACCACGGCGGCCCGCAACGCCTTCGCCGTCGACAATCCCGGCGTCGGCCTCGGGCCGATCAGCAAGTTCGGGGCGCTGGAGATGATCGTGCCGCGCCGGACCAAACCGATTCTCGACCGGCTTCTGGACGAGACCGGCGGACTGTCGGCCCGCGCCGGGGCCCTGCGGCTGGTCCGCGCCTTCGAGCGTGAGGGCAGGGCGGATCCCGGCGGCAAGCTGGCCGGTCGCTGCTCGCCCGCCGTCGCCGAAGCCTTCGCGGCCTTCGACGTCGCCCTGGCCGACAAGATCGGCCGCCGCTTCACCCTGGCCGTCGCCGCCGACTGGCCCAACGACCGCCTGGAGGTCTCGCCCTCATGAGCGCCTGCCCAATCTGCAAGAAACCGACGGACGCGGCCTTCCGCCCCTTCTGTTCCAAGCGCTGCGCCGACATCGACCTGAACCGCTGGCTGTCGGACCGGTACGTGGTGCCCGGGGCCGACGAGGACGAGGAGAATCCGCCGTCCACAGACTTCGGCCGCGAATAGTTCGAGATCGTTTCAAGAGGGGCTGGACTTCGTTTTTAGCCTCCCCTATAGACGCGGCTCCCCGCCGCAAGGTGGGCGCCGAGGTGGTTTACACCGCCTTTTGGCATAGGCCTGGATAGCTCAGCTGGTAGAGCAGCGGATTGAAAATCCGCGTGTCGGTGGTTCGAATCCGCCTCCAGGCACCATTCCCTTCAGACCTGTCGCCGTTTCGATCGCTTCGCGGTCGGAGCACCTCGTCGAAGCCTTCGCCCAAGCCGAGGCTGGCCCTCCCGGCGGCGCCGCGAACTTGATCATCCGCGTCCGCTGCAGGGCAGATGTGAAATTTTAGCGCGGACGCCGACGCCGTCGGCGAGGTCAGGTCGCTCGCGGTCGGGTTCGCGCAAACAGCCGACTCCCGACGCCGTCTTCGCGACGATCAAGCGGTCAGGGCGGGCCGTTCTCTCCGGATGACGCCTAGTCGTTGTCGAGATCGGGCCATCTCGGTTCCAGCGGCCGCGACGCGCGATTTGAGCGCCGGAAGGCCGTTGCAGGCGGAAATTCTCTGCTCGCGAGGCCGGCGGGACGTAGAAGGCGGCGGGGGAGGTCAGATCTCCGGCTGGCCTCTTTCCCGGCCAGATTGAACTGCGCCGCAATACGCGCTCAGATCTCGGCTGCAAGACCGATGTTTTGTAAGCATGTTGCGGTGCAACATCGATATTCCCTTTGGTAGGGAAAAACCGCCCTCAAATCCTGATTTCCCATTTGTGCGGTGCGGCAAAGGTAGTGGGTGCGTCAAAGGGACGGTAAATTTATGCCGCCTCACACCCCTTGACGGTACGAAAAGGGGTTGCCAAAGGACCCCTGCCGCAATTCTAACATTGCGGTAAGATCGAAGCCTCCTCGGGGGCGGCGATCACACGCGCTTCGAAACGATCCTTCTTGATGGGCATGAGCCTGGCTTGGGGGGCGTAACGGGTCGAGCGCAGCGAAGCGGGTTTGCAAGACGTCCGAGCAATCGGCCATCTTGCGGGCTATTCAAGTCTAGGGTGGAGACGCTCTCGCGCGACGACCCTCGGTCCAAACGTGCTAGACCAATCAGGAACTGGCGACAGATGCTCGACATTAAACGGAAAACCCCCCTCATCGCTCTCGTCGGCGCCATGGCGCTGATGGTGAGCGCCCCGGCTTTCGCTCAGGACGCCGCGGCGCCTGCGCCGGCCACCACCGAAGCTGCTGCTCCGGCCGCCGCCGCCCCGGCCCCCGCCGCCGCGCCTGCTGAAGAGCCGCTGGACGCCGGCGTCGCCGCGACCGAAAAGATGAAGTCCCACTCCCTGACCCCGATCGGCATGTTCCTGTCGGCCCAGGCGGTGGTTAAGGTCGTGATGATCGGTCTGATCCTCGCCTCGATCTTCTCGTGGGTCCTGCTGATCACCAAGCTGTTCGAGTTCGGCGCCCTGAACAAGCAATCGGACAAGTTCCTGGAAGCCTTCCGCGGCGCTCGTTCGATCGCTGACATCGCCCGCATCGGTTCGTCGGAAGAATTCGAAGGCAACCCGATGGCCGACATGGCCGCCGCGGCTGCTCAAGAAGTCGAACTGTCGCGCCAAGCTGGCCTGGCCGTCGGCGGCGAGCACCGTGACTCGACCCTGTCGCGCGCCACCTACGCCATCAACGCGGTGCAAGCCTCGCTGGTTAAGCGTCTGTCGGGCGGCATGGTGTTCCTGGCCTCGGTCGGTTCGGCCGGTCCGTTCATCGGTCTGTTCGGTACGGTTTACGGGATCATGACCTCGTTCATCGGCATCGCGAACACCAACACGACCAACCTGGCCGTCGTCGCTCCCGGTATCGCCGAAGCGCTGCTCGCCACCGGTATTGGTCTGTTCGCCGCTATCCCGGCCGTTATCTTCTACAACTTCTTCCAGACCCGCATCTCCGGCTACGGCACGCGCTCGGAAGGCTTCGTTGCTGAACTGATGAACGCCATCTCGCGCCAGCTCGACAAAGGGGCGTAAGACCGATGGCCGCCAAACTCTCAGGCGGTGGGGGCGACAGGTTTAACGTCGAACAGAACAGCGAGATCAACGTTACGCCCTTCGTGGACGTCATGCTGGTTCTCCTGATCATCTTCATGGTGGCGGCTCCGCTCGCCTCCGTGTCGGTCGAAGTGAACTTGCCGCCGGCGGTCGCGAAACCGTCGACGACCCCGCCAAAGCCCGTCTACATTTCGATCAAGGCTTCGGGACAGGTCTTCATTGGCGATGACCGCACCACGGTTGACGAGATGGGTGCGGACCTCACGAAGAACATTGGCCGTCGCGATCCCACCAAGGAGCGCATCTATATCCGCGCCGACGAAAAGACGCGCTACGGAGCTTTCATGGAGGTTATGAACACCCTCCAGGATAACGGCTTCTACAGCGTGGCGCTCATCGGCAAGGATCAGAACAGCTAGGGGTGATGCATGGCTGAACAACAAGCGCCTGAGCATCGCCACTACGACCCGCTCACTTCGGATGGTCCGCGACGCAAGAAGGGTGGTCTCGGCGCCTTTGGTATCGCGACCATCGTCGTCGTCGGCTTCCACGCTGCTTTGTTCGCTTATCTGGCGAAGCAGAAGTTCGAAGCGGTGATGAAGGAGTATCACGACGACGCCGTGGACGTGGAGCTGCCTCCGCCGCCCCCGCCGCCGCCGCCGCCTCCTCCGCCCCCGCCGCCGCCGCCGACCGACGCTCCGCCCCCGCCTCCCGCGGTGGTGCAGCCGAGGCCGCCGATCGCGCCGCCGCCGGACGTGACTCCGCCGCCGCCGCTGCCGATTCCTCCCGTCAAGGAGCGGGTCGAGCAAACGGCGCCTCCGGTGATCTCCAACGTGCCGCCGGTTCCTTCGAACCCGCCGGCTCGGGCTTCGGTGATCACCAAGCCGGACTGGGCCCGCAAGCCCACCGGTGAGGACATGGCTCGCTACTACCCCGACCGCGCTCAGCGGATGGAAGTGGGCGGCCGTGCGACGCTGTCGTGCACCGTTACCGCCAGAGGGTCTCTGGAAGGCTGCTCGGTCGTGTCGGAAAATCCGGCGGACTACGGCTTCGGCGATGCTGCTCTGAAGTTGTCGCGACTGTTCCGCATGAAGCCGAAGACGCTTGACGGCGCTCCGGTGGATGGTGGTCAGATCACGATCCCGATCGTCTTCACGGTCCCCCGCTAGGGACCCGGACGACCGGCCAAGAAACGAGCGCCCCGGAGCCTAATCGCTCCGGGGCGTTTTCGTGTGGGAGGGCTGTTTCGGCGCTTGATCCGGCCCGCGCGTCCGACTAAAGACACTCCCTCGCGATGCGCCGCCTTAGCTCAGTTGGTTAGAGCGCCGGTTTGTGGAACCGGAGGTCCTCAGTTCAAGCCTGAGAGGCGGTACCATCGCCAAGTCCTGAAAAGCCCCGGGTTTCGCCCGGGGCTTTTTCGTTGCGGGGCTTCTGGAGGAAGGGGGCCTAGGCGGCGTGTCCGTTCAGCGCGACCCAGACGCGCCAGCCGATGAGCGTGATCGCGATCCAGCCCGCCAGCAGGCCGGCCATCGGCCGGGCCTGCCACCAGTATCGAATGCGGCCGGCGGCCGCCCCCGAAGACCTTTTCACGTTCAAGCTCCCGACTGTGACGCAACGGGGCGCACGTCCGCCACCTGACTCGAAGGCTGCGCCCGAACGGCGTTTCTCGGAAGTGCGGCACAGCGCCGCTAGGGCGGGGCGACCGCAAGCGCCGCCGGCGGCCCGCCCCTAGCCGCTCGCGGACCCGTCCAGGCGGTATTCGGCCACCGGGCTGGACCGGAGGAACGCCTCGATCTGCTTGCGGCGGCGGATCGCGTGCTGGTGGCGGCGAACGACCTCGCCGGCCGGCGGGGCGACGACGGCAAGGATCAGGAACAGCGATACGATCAGGATCATGCAGGT
>NZ_JBFTZS010000155.1:0-9676 GCF_056406675.1 Caulobacter sp. P1_B12_2
GATGGGCTATTCCTCCGCCAAGGGGCTGTGGACCGATGTCGGCTTCCAGGCGGCCTATGTCTCGGCGACGCGGGATCTCGGCCCCGGCTCGCTGACCGGCCGGCTGGATCAGTTCTCGACCACCGACCGCACCAACAAGGCGGTCGACGACAACGCCGAGCACGGCTGGGCCGCGCTGGTCGCCTATCGTTGGGACGTGCGGCCGAACGTCCATCTGGTGTTCGAGGGGATGCGGATCGACAGCGACCGCCCCGAACGGATCAGGCTGGGCGAGACGCCCCAGCAGACCCAGACGGTGGTGCAGACCGCGCTGCGATACCTGTTCTAGCTAGAAGGTTTGCGGCACCAGGTGCCCGTCCTTCAGGGCGAAGACCCGGTCCATGTAGCGGGCCAGCTCCATGTTGTGGGTGGCAATCAGGGCCGCCACGCCTCGCTGGCGGGCCTGTTCGTACAGGGCCTGGAACACCGCGGCCGAATTGGTCGGGTCGAGGTTGCCGGTCGGCTCGTCGGCCAGCAGCAGCTTGGGGCTGTTGGCCAGGGCGCGGGCGATCGCCACGCGCTGCTGCTCTCCGCCGGACAGTTGGCCCGGCTGATGGTCGAGCCGCTGGGCCAGGCCCAACTGCGTGAGCATCTCCGTGGCGCTGACCCGGGCCTCGGCCTTGCTTCGGCCAGCGATCATCGCCGGCATGGCGACGTTGTCCATCGCGCTGAACTCGGGCAGCAGGTGGTGGAACTGGTAGATGAACCCGACGGTCGTCAACCGCACCTGGGTGCGCTGGCGTTCCGACAGCTTGGAGCAGTCACGGCCGTCCAGGGCGATCAGACCGGCGTCGGGCCGCTCCAGCAGGCCGGCGGCGTGCAGCAGGGACGACTTGCCCGAGCCCGACGGGCCGATCAGCCCGACCACCTCGCCGGGATAGACATCCAGATCCACGCCGCGAAGCACGCTGAGCGAGCCCGCCTCGGTGACATAGGTACGCTCGACGCCGCGCAGGGCCAGGATGGGGCTGGTCGCGGGGCTATTCATAGCGCAGGGCCTCAACCGGATCGATACGCGAGGCGCTGATGGCCGGCAGCAGGGTGGCGAGGATGCTCAGGGCGGTGGATATGCCGACGATGACGCCGACCTCGCTCCAGTCGATCTTGGCCGGGATGTGGGCCAGGAAATAGATGTCGGCGCTGAACACCGCCGCGCCCGTGACCCATTCGACGAAGTTCTGGATGGCGGTGATGTTGGCGCAGAACAGCACGCCCAGCAGCAGGCCGGCCAGGGTGCCGGCCAAGCCGATCGACGCGCCGGCCATCATGAAGATCCGCAGGATCGCGCCCTGGCTGGCGCCGATGGTCCGCAGGATGGCGATGTCGCGCCCCTTGTTCTTCACCAGCATGACCAGGGCTGAGATGATGTTGAGGGTGGCGATGGCCACGACGATGAACAGGATCAGCCGCATCACCTTGCGTTCGATCTGCAGGGCGTTGAAGTAGCTGGAGTTCTTGTCCATCCAGTCCTGGACGAAGGCGCCCGGGCCGCTGGCCTGCTCGATGATCGGCTTGATCTCCTTCGCCTTGTCCGGGTCCGTGACCTTGATCTCCACGTAGTCGATCGAGGTGTCGCGGCCGAAGAACAGCTGGGCCTGGGGCAGCGCCATGTAGACGAAGCTCTCGTCGAACTGGCTCATGCCGACGCTGAAGATGCCGCCGACGGTGTAGTCCTTCTCGCGCGTCGAGGTCCCGAACGCCGTGGCCGGGCCGGACGGCGAGATCAGGGTGATGGCGTCCCCGACCGAGAGACCCAGGTTGCGGGCCATGCGGTCGCCGATCAGCACGATGTCGCCGCCGTACTCGCCCTCGCCGAACCCGGCCAGCGAACCGCGCTTGATGTTGGACGAGATCATCTTCATGCCGCGCAGGTCGGCCGGGGTGACCCCGCGCACGATGGCGCCGGAAACCTGGCTGGGGCCGATGACCATGGCCTGGGCCTCGACCATCGGCGCGGCCTGGGTGACCCCGCGCACCGCCTTGATGCGGCCGATGACGCCGTCGCGGTCAGGACCGTTCAGTAGCGGGCCCTGGGCGTAGACGTGGCCGTTGAAGCCCAGCAGCCGCCCCAGAAGCTCGGCCCGGAAGCCGTTCATCACGCTCATCACGGTGATCAGGGCGAAGACCGCCAGCATCACCGCCGCGAACGAGATGATGGCGATCAGCGCCACGCCGCCGTTCTTGCGCTTGTTGCGCAGGTACCGCCAGGCGACGGTGCGCTCCCAGGTTCCGAACGGACCGGCGCCGACGGCCATCAGGCGGCCTTGTCAGCGCTTTGGGCGCTGAGCTGAGCGATGACCTCGGCCAGCGGCGCGGTGTGGCGCTCGCCGGTCTTGCGGTTCTTGATCTCGACCACGCCCTCGGCGATGCCCTTGGGACCGACGATCAGCTGCCAGGGCACGCCGATCAGGTCCATGGTCGCGAACTTGGCGCCGCCGCGAGTGTCGGTGTCGTCGTACAGCGGGTCGCGGCCGGCGGCCTTGAGCGCGTTGTAGGCGGTCTCGCAGGCTTCGTCGCAGGCGGCGTCGCCCTGGCGCATGTTGATGATGCCGACGCCGAACGGGGCGACGGACTCGGGCCAGATGATGCCGCCCTCGTCGTGGCTGGCCTCGATGATCGCGCCCAGCAGGCGCGAGACGCCGACGCCGTAGCTGCCCATCTGCACCGGCACGTCCTTGCCGTCCGGCCCGGTGACCAGGGCCTTCATCGGCTCGGAATACTTGGTCCCGAACGAGAAGATGTGGCCCACCTCGATGCCGCGCGCCGACAGGCGGTCGCCTTCGGGCAGCGCGGCGAAGGCCGCCTCGTCGTGCATTTCCTCGGTGGCGGCGTAGAGCCCCGTGCGCTGGTCCACCAGCGGCTGCAGATCACCGTACCAGTCGACGTCCGGACCAGGCGCGGCCATCTCGACCAGGTCCTTGTGGCAGAAGACGGCGCTTTCGCCGGTCTCGGCCAGGACGATGAACTCGTGGGACAGGTCGCCGCCGATCGGGCCGGTGTCGGCGCGCATCGGCACGGCCTTCAGGCCCATGCGCGAGAACAGGTTCAGATAGGCCACGAACATGCGGTTGTAGGCCTTGCGCGCGCCCTCGGCGTCGAGGTCGAAGCTGTAGGCGTCCTTCATCAGGAACTCGCGCCCGCGCATCACGCCGAAGCGCGGGCGGCGTTCGTCGCGGAACTTCCACTGCACGTGGTAGAGGTTCTTGGGCAGGTCCTTGTAGCTCTTGACCGAGCCGCGGAAGATCTCGGTGATCATTTCCTCGTTGGTCGGTCCGTACAGGAGCTCGCGCTCGTGGCGGTCGACAATGCGCAGCATCTCGGGGCCGTAGGCGTCGTAGCGGCCCGACTCGCGCCACAGGTCGGCCAACTGGAGGGTCGGCATCAACAGTTCGATGGCGCCGGCCCGGTCCATTTCCTCACGGACGATCTGCTCGACCTTGTTGAGCACCTTCAGGCCCAGCGGCAGCCAGGCGTAGATGCCCGCCGCCTCCTGGCGGATCATGCCCGCGCGCAGCATCAGCTGGTGCGAGGTGATCTGGGCGTCCGAGGGGGCTTCTTTCAGAACGGGCAGGAAATAGCGCGACAGGCGCATGGACGAGACGTCTCCGGGGAATTCGAGGCGTTGAGATAGCCGCTTGGGCGTCAGCTTGGCAACGCGCGCGGCGAAAAGATGACGTTCTGGGGTTTTTGGCGTGGGCCGGCGGCGTGAGCGGGAAGAAAGCGTGACCGCTGGAAAAGGTCCCTCGCCCGCGAAAAGAAGGCCGCGCGGTCGTCGCGCGGCCTTTCAAGTCATCGTCGGGGAAGACGCCACAGAGCAAGGTCGGAAAACCCGGCCTCGTGAGTCAGAGCCTAGGCCCCGAACGATTGTTCGGGGCGCCCGATTGCGTCTGGTCTGGCCACTTGGTGAACTTCGCCCACGGATTGGGCGAACGCCGGCAAAATCGACGCGCGCCGCCCAAGGCTTGGGCGCCATTTCTATGATCAATAGGTGGCGGGCAGATCCGGCAGGCGGATCAGGTGGAAATGGATGGTCAGCAGCAGCAGCGCCATGACCAGGGCCGACACCCAGGTGGTGGTGAAGAACTTGCGCTTGAGGTTCGGATTGACCGGCGCGCCGGGGTCGGCGCCGGGCGGCGGCTCGATCCCCATCTCCTTGAAGGTGCGGTTGCCCAGCGGCAATACGGCGAACAGGGTGGTCCACCAGATGGTCAGATAGACGGCGATGCAGGTGACGGGACCCATCAGTGAGCCTCCCCATTTTCGCTTTTGGCGGGCGTTTCCATGAGCTCGACCAGCATGCCGCCCATGTCCTTGGGGTGAACGAAGATGATCAGGGTGCCGTGGGCGCCGATCCGCGGCTCGCCCAGCACGGTGGCGCCCTTGGCGACCAGACTGTCGCGGGCCTCGTAGATGTTTTCCACCTCGAAGCAGATGTGGTGCTGGCCGCCCTTGGGGTTCTTGGCCAGGAAACCATGGATCGGCGAGGCCTCGCCATAGGGCTCGATCAGCTCGATCTGGCTGTTGGGCAGGTTGACGAAACAGACCCACACGCCTTGCTCGGGCATGGCCCACTTCTCGGTATGCGAAGTGGCGCCCAGCAAGTCGCGGTACATCTTCACCGACTCGTCGATGGAGGGCGTGGCGACGCCGACGTGGTTGAGCTTGCCGATCATGAGCGTTCGTCCGTCCTGCAGGGCCCGGTTCTATTTTCCGAGGGTATAGACGACTTCATGGAGCCCCGGCGAGGCGTTTCCGAGGCGCCGGCGCATCACCTGGCCGGTTGGCGAAGCCACCAATATCGCGCGGGAAACATCTCGACCAGGAACAGCCCGGCGACGAAGCCGCCGACGTGGCATTCCCAGGCGATCATCAGGCCGCCCTGCCCCGACGCCTTGCCGAGGGCGAAGCCGATGGCGATCAGCACCAGGTTCATGACGACGAACGACTGGGTCTGCTTGCCGACCTGGCGGGAGAAGACCGGCGCGAGACTCCCGTCGGACGTCAATCGCGCCACCGCGCCCCACAGGCCGCAGATCGCGCCCGAGGCCCCGACGGCCGAGATCTCGCCGTTCCAGTGCAGGGCCAGGAACAGCAGCCCGCCGGCGACGCCGCAGATCAGGAAGAAGGCCCAGAACAGCAGCGCCCCTTTCAGGTCCCGCCCCAGGCGCACGGCGATCGCCGGCCCCAGGCTGACCAGGGCGCTGGTGTTCATGACGATGTGCAGCAGCCCGGCATGCAGGAAGATATGCGTCAGCGGAGTCCACCAGAACCCCTGCCTGAAATAGGGCGGATAGAGACAGCCCAGGGCCAGCATGGCCTCGTCCCAACCCTGCATCTTGCCCAGCAGTTGAACGCCCGAGACGATCCAGAGCACCAGCGTCAACGCGCCCAGCGGCCAGGCCTCGCCGGCCAGCAGACGCAGGGTCTGCCGCCAGCGAGGCTCGGGCGTGGGGTCGATCGGCCGCGTCGCTYCAGCGGGCGGTCTGGTCTCGTCCATGGAAAGTCTAGATCCGCAGGACCGTGGTCTCGACCACGGGCTTGCGTTCCCAGATGCGGAACGCGGCCTTCTTCACGGCCTTGGAGATGGCGCTCTCGATGGCCTCGTCGATCTCGCGCTGGTCGTCCTTCATGCGCTTGAAGGCGGTCTCGGCCTCCTCCGCCAGGTCGTCGAGCGCGTCGTCGAGCGGATATTCGGCGTCGCCGGCCAGGCCCAGGCCGCGAACCTGCGGGCCCGAGACGATGCGGCTTCTGCCGTCCAGAACGACCGATACGGCCAGCATGCCGTTGAACGCCGCATGCCGCCGCTCGCGCAGGGCCTCGCCGTTCTCGGGCGTCACCACGCCGCCATCGACATAGAGGCGGCCCGAGGGCACTTCATCGATGATCGCGGGATGGCCGGGGGCCAGCCGCACCATGTCGCCGTTGCGCGGGCTGATCGCGTGCGGCACCTGCAGATCCTTGGCGAAGGCGGCGTGCTCGATCAGGTGGCGGCGCTCGCCATGGGTCGGCACGGCGATCGTCGGCCGGGCCCACTGGTACATCTGCTTCAGCTCGTCGCGGCACGGGTGGCCGCTGACGTGGATGCCGGGGGTGTCGCGCTCGGTGTGCAGGCGCACGCCGCGGTCGGCCAGCTTGTTCTGCAGGTTGCGGATCGGGATCTCGTTGCCCGGGATGACCCGCGAGCTGAAGATCACGTGGTCGCCCTGCGAGAGCTTGACGTGCGGGTGGGTGCCTTCGGCGATCCGGGCCAAGGCCGCGCGGGCCTCGCCCTGGCTGCCGGTGCAGAGGAACAGCACCTCGTTCTCGGGCAGGTACTTGGCCTGGTCGTCGGTGATGAAGGGCTCCAGGCCCTCCAGCAGGCCGACGTGGCGGGCCGCGGCGCTCATCCGGTGCATCGAGCGGCCGGCCAGGCAGACCTTGCGGCCGGCGGCCTGGGCGGCGCGGATCACGGTGTCCATCCGGGCGACGTTCGAAGCGAAGCAGGCCACGGCGATCTTGCCGGTAAGGCCCTTGATCAGCTTGTTCATCGCCACGCGGACGCCGGCTTCGGAGCCCGCCACGCCGTCGACGAAGACGTTGGTGCTGTCGCAGACCATGGCCAGCACGCCCTCGTCGCCGAGGCGTTGGATGGCCTCGATGTCGGTGGGGCCGCCCAGTTGGGGATCAGGGTCGATCTTCCAGTCGCCGGTGTGCAGGATCGTGCCCAGCGGGGTCTTGATCGCCACGCCGTTCGGCTCGGGGATCGAGTGGGTCAGGGTGATCATTTCCAGGTGGAAAGGACCCAGGTCGAAGCTGCCCCCCAGCGGGATCTCGGTGATCGGCACCTCGCCCAACAGGCCGGCGTCGCGCAGCTTCTCGCGCAGCAGGAAGGCGGTGAACGGCGTGGCGTAGACCGGCGCCTTCAGGCGCGGCCACAGCCAGTGCACGGCGCCCAGGTGGTCTTCGTGCGCATGGGTCAGGACGATCGCGATGATGTCCTTGGCGTGGGCCTCGATGAATTCGGGGTCGGGCAGGATGATCTCGACGCCGGGCGTCGTCTGGTCGCCGAAGGTCACGCCCAGGTCGACGACGATCCACTTGCGGGCGTTCGCCGGGCCGTAGCCGTACAGATTGAAGTTCATGCCGATCTCGTTCGACCCGCCCAGGGGCAGGAAAACGAGCTCGTCTTTGGGGGAAGGCTTGTCGGTATATTTGGTCATTGAGTCTCTAGATGGGTGTTACGGCGATGAATTTCGAGGAGACCACGAATGGTCAGATCTGAATCGAAGTGGTCGATGCTGTCGGTCGCGCCCTCGAACAGCGAGGCGACGCCGCCGGTGGCGACCACGGTCATGGGTTCGGCCCGTTCGGCCTTGATCCGGGCCACCAGGCCCTCGATCAACGAGATATAGCCCCAGAATACGCCAGACTGCATGGCGCTGACAGTGTCGGCGCCAACGACGCGCCCACTGGGCGGGCGCTGGATGGCGATGCGGGGCAGCTTGGCGGCCGCCTCGTGCAGGGCCTGCATGGACAGGTTGATGCCCGGGGCGATGATGCCGCCCTCGAACGCCCCGTCGGCGGCGACGATGTCGAAGGTGGTGGCGGTGCCGCTGTCGATGACGATCAGCGGACCCGGATAGACCATGTGGGCGCCCACCGCGTTGACCAGGCGGTCGGCCCCGGCCTCGGACGGCTTGTCGATCCGCACGTCGACGCCCAGCACGGCGTTCTCGCCGATCACCAGCGGTTCGACGTTGAAATAGCGGCGCGACAGGTTGCGCAGGTTGAAGATCGACTGCGGCACGACGCTGGAGATGATGCAGGCGTCGATGGCCCGGAAGCCCAGCCCCTGCATCGACAGCAGTTGAGACAGCCAGACCACGTATTCGTCGGCCGTGCGCGTGCTCTCGGTGGCGGCCCGCCACTGGGCGATCCACTCATTGCCATCGTGGATGGCGAACATGGTGTTGGTGTTGCCCTGTTCGATGGCCAGCAGCATCAGGAGGCCCCTCCGAAAAAGACGTCGCCGGCGGTCACCCGCCGCAATTGGCCGTCCGCCAGACGAAGACGCAGCGCACCGTCGCCGTCCAGCCCTTCGGCGATCCCTTCAAGGGTTTCTGTCCCCAGGCGGGCGACGCAGGCTTCGCCCAGGCCATGGGCCCGGGCCGTCCAGGCGTCGGCGATGGCGGGGAAGCCCAGGCGCAGCCAGACGTCCTCCCAGCGCGCGAAGGCGGCCGACAGGATTTCGATCGCCTCGATGGGCGACGGCGGCGGCGCGTCGCGGTAGGTGGTCAGGGCGGTGGCGGGGCGCTCGCTGTCGATCGGCTTGCGGGACAGGTTCACACCCACCCCGACGGCGATCCACAGGCCGCCGGTCGGCCGCATGCCGGACTCGACGAGGATGCCGCTGACCTTCAACCCGCCCAGCAGCGGGTCATTGGGCCATTTGAGACTGATCAGGCCGGCGGGCACATAGGCGGCCAGCAGGTCGGCGACCGCCAGGGCCGCCACGAACGAGACCTGGGCGGCCTCGCCCGGCGGCTTGTCGGTGGAAAACAGCAGGGTGGCGGCCAGGTTGCCCTCGCCGGTCTCCCAGGCCCGCCCTCGGCGACCGCGGCCCGCCGTCTGGCGCAGGCCCACGATCCAGACCGGGCCCGCCTCCCCCGCTTCCGCGCGGCGACGAGCCTCGGCATTGGTCGAGTCGATCTCGTCCAGAACGACGACGGGCGCGGGCGAAAGAGCGCCCGTCACGTCACGCGTGGCCAAAGGCCGCCGCGGCGGCCCTGGCGGCGGGATCCAGCCAGATCAGCGCCACCAGCACGATCGGGAACGAGAAGGCGGCGGCCACGAAGCCGACCGCGCGGGCGATCGGTTGCGGCTTGTCCACCGCGCCGGCCGGGGCGTCGAACCACATCGTCTTGATCAGGCGCAGATAGTAGAACGCCGCGACCACGCTGCCGACCAGGCCCAGCACCGCCGCCCATTGCAGCAGCACGTCGCCCGAGCCCATGGCCGCGCCGAAGACATAGAACTTGGCCCAGAAGCCCGAGAACGGCGGCATGCCCAGGGCCGACAGCGAGAACGCGGTCATGGCCACGGCGACGCCCGGACGGTGCTTCACCAGGCCGGCCATGTCCTCGATGGTCTCCATGGGCTTGCCGTCTCGCGACAGGGCCTGGAGGCAGGCGAAGAAGCCGGTGACGTCGACCATGTACAGGGTCATGAACAGCAGCATCGAGTGCATGCCGGTCTCGCCGCCGGTCGCCACGCCCAGCAGGGCGTAGCCGACATTGGCGATCGAGCTGTACGCCCACAGGCGCTTGAGGTTGTTCTGGGCGAGGCCCGCGAAGGCGCCGACGAAGACCGAGGCCAGGGCGGTGATGACCAGGATCTGGCGCCATTGGGCCACCGAGTCCGGGAAGGCGTCGCCCAGCACGCGGGCGAACATCATCATGGCGGCCAGCTTCGGCGCGGCGGCGAAGAAGCCGACGACCGGCGTCGGGGCGCCTTCGTAGACGTCCGGCGTCCACATGTGGAACGGCGCGGCCGAGACCTTGAACGCCAAGCCGCAGAGGAGGAACACCAGGCCGAACAGCAGGCCGACACCGTGCTCGCCATGCGCCAGGGCGGCGATGTCGGCGAAGCGGGTGGAGCC
>NZ_JBFTZS010000156.1:0-9385 GCF_056406675.1 Caulobacter sp. P1_B12_2
GCGTACGCCGTGGGCGGCGGTGTCCAGCATCAGGGCGGTGTCCTCGAAGCCCAGGCCCTGCTGCTTGGGCGCCTCGTCGACGCCCATGGCCGTCAGCCAGATCGCCCACGGCAGGCCCACATGGCGCAGCAGCGGCACGTCCAGCAGGTCGCGCGGCTCCTTGATCGGGTGGCGCACCAGGAAGTCGGGGCTGCAGACCGGGAAGATCCGCTCGATCATCAGGGTGGCGGCCTCGACGCCCGGCCACCCGCCGCAGCCGAAGCGCAGGGCGATGTCGACGCCGTCGGTGGTCAGGTCGGCCACCCGGTCCTCGGCGCGGACGATCAGGTCGGGCTCGCCGGTCTCGGCCGCCAGCCGCTGCAGGCGGGTGACCAGCCAGCGGCTGGCGAAGGCGGCGCTGCTGCTGATCACCAGCGGCCCGCGCGCCGCCAGCCGGGCGTCGTCGACCCCGGCGTGCAGGGTGGCCAGGGCCGCGGTGACCTGGTCGGCCAGGCGCTGACCGGTGGCGGTGGGGACCATGGCGTTGCCCTGGCGGACGAACAGCTTGGTGCCCAGCTCATCCTCCAGCTTGCGGATCTGCTGGCTGATCGCGCCGTGCGTCACGAACAGCTCGCGGGCCGCGCGGCTGTAGCTGCGATGGCGGGCGGCGGCCTCCAAGGCGGTCAGGGTCAGGAACGGGGGCAGGCGCATGGCGACTCAAGCTTGTTAGTCGAGCTGACAAGTTCGCTTAGATACCATCGTTCGTAAAGCCCGTTCGATAGGGGCATCTTACCTGAGCAAGGCCGCTGAGGCCGAAACCCACGCTCACAGGTGCTCCGATGAAACTGCTTCTGATCTCCGGCGTCGCCGTGCTGACCTTCCTGTTCGCCTCGGTCGACAAGCTGTCGACCCCGCTCCCCAACGCCGAAGTCTGGGCGTCCAGCGTCCCGATCCACAGCCCTCGGTGAGAGGGAGGTTGAGGGCGCTGCGTCAGCATCATTGCGTTGTCATCCCGGACAAGCGCGAAGCGCGCCGATCCGGGACCGCCGGAAGCGCGGCGCTCAGGCGTCGGTCCCGGGTCTACGCTACGCTTCGCCCGGGAAGACAGGCCTTTTTGGCGAGCCGTCAGCGTTGCGAAGGCCGTCTTGAATTTCCCGTCTGACCTGGGCGGCGGATGGCTCCCAATCCATCTCGTTCGCGCCCACGCAGCCCCAGCAATCACCGCCGCAATCCTCGGACAGGGCGTCGGTCTCGACGTTGAGCGCGCGCCCGCAAGTTTTGCAGGTTTTTAGGGCGGTCAGGTCGACGACGTAGTCGCGATACTGGCTCAGCGCCCGACCCGACCCGATGTATAGGAGTAGTCCGATCGCAAGGAACCCGGTCCCGGCCGCCAAATTGATCGCCCACTGACCAACATCGCCGGCCCTCACCAGCCCTGGAACATTGGTGGCCAGGGTCAGAACCGAGCCGACCGCGAACACCAGACCAAAGACTCGCACGAACCGGAACAAGCCGAGATGGTACTGTTGCATCATCGTAGGCTTGGCCATTGGGGCTCCGTTATCCTCGCGTCGTTCTAGCGACAGGGACGGTCGCTGGTCGACAAAGAAAAAGGCCCGGGATCGCTCCCGGGCCTTCTCTTATTCGCGAACCGCGAAAGCCTTACTTACCGGCCGCCGTCAGGGCGTCCATCAGGTCGGGCACGGCGGACTTGTAGTCGGCCACCAGGCCGTAGTCGGCGATCTGGAAGATCGGGGCGTCGGCGTCCTTGTTGATCGCGACGATGATCTTGCTGTCCTTCATGCCGGCCAGGTGCTGGATGGCGCCCGAGATGCCGATGGCGATGTACAGCGCCGGGGCGACGACCTTGCCGGTCTGGCCGACCTGGTAGTCGTTCGGCGCATAGCCGGCGTCCACGGCCGCGCGCGAGGCGCCGACGGCGGCGCCCAGCTTGTCGGCCAGGGGCTCGATCACCTTCTGGAACTCCTCGGCCGAGCCCATGGCGCGGCCGCCCGAGACGACGATCTTGGCCGCCGCCAGTTCCGGACGGTCGGACTTGACCATCTCTTCGCTGACGAAGCGGGTCTTGGCCGCGTCTGCGCCGCCGACGGTCTCGATCGGGGCCGAGCCGCCTTCGCCGGCCGCCGCGAAGGCGGTGGGACGAACGGTGATCACCTTCTTGGCGTCCGAGGTCTGGACGGTTTCGAGGGCGTTGCCGGCGTAGATCGGGCGAACGAAGGTGTCGGCCGAGACGACTTCCACGATCTCGCTGATCGGGGCGACGTCCAGCTTGGCGGCGACGCGGGGGGCGAAGTTCTTGCCGCCCGAGGTGGCCGGAACCAGGATCGCGTCGTAATTGCCGGCCAGGGCGAGGACGGCGTCGGCTTCCGCTTCGGCGACGCCATGGCCCAGGGCCTCGCTCTCGGACACCAGCACCTTGCGGACGCCGGCGATCTTGGCGGCCTCGGCGGCGACGCCGGAGACGCCCTTGCCCAGGACCAGAACGTCCACGTCGCCCGACAGCTGCAGGGCGGCGGTGACGGTCTTGTGGGTGCCATCGCGCAGGTGCGCGTTGTCGTTATCGGCGACGACGAGAACGGCCATTAGAGCACCCCCGCGGTTTTGAGCTTGGAGACGAGGTCGGCGGCGGATTCCAGCTTGATCCCGGCCGAGCGCTTGGCGGGCTCGGCGACCTTGACGACCTTGAGGCGCGGGGCGACGTCGACGCCGTAGTCGGCGACGGTCTTGGCCGCGATCTCTTTCTTCTTGGCCTTCATGATATTGGGCAAGGAAGCGTAGCGCGGCTCGTTCAGGCGCAGGTCGGCGGTGACCACGGCGGGCAGATCGACGTCCAGCACCTGCAGGCCGCCGTCGACTTCGCGGGTGACCTTGGCGGTCGAACCGGAAACCTCGATGGCCGAGGCGTAGGTGGCTTGCGGCCAGCCCAGCAGGGCCGACAGCATCTGGCCCACGGCGTTGTTGTCGCCGTCGATCGCCTGCTTGCCCATCAGGACGAGGTTAGGTTGCTCTTCCGCCACGACGGCGGCCAGCAGCTTGGCCACGGCCAGCGGCTCGGGATCGGCGTCGGTGGTGATCAGGATGCCGCGGTCGCCGCCCATGGCCAGGGCCGTGCGGATGGTTTCCTGCGCCTGTTGCGGACCGATGGAGACGATGACCACCTCGGTGGCGACGCCCTTTTCCCGCAGACGCACGGCTTCCTCGACCGCGATCTCGCAGAAGGGGTTCATCGACATCTTGACGTTCGCCAGGTCGACACCGGTCTGATCGGGCTTCACCCGGACCTTCACGTTGTAATCAATAACCCGTTTGACCGGGACCAGAACCTTCATCGGTCTACGCCGCCTCCTGGCTAGTTTTTCCTGCCTGCGCCGACGGGATTAGCGTGTCCGCGCAGGTTTGCAAGTTTCCCCTGACGTAAGCGTAACGCATTCGCGTCCGTTACGTTCAAACAGTTGTACGATAGTTCGGTGCGTGCGTCTGCTGCGCTGCACACTCAAGCTGACGATCCAAGCCCAGCGCCGCCGCACGCTTTTAGCCTCTGGCCAGTCTCGCGGCGGGCCAGTATGAGGCGGCTCATGAAGAGCAACATCACCCGCCTGCAGTGGACCTTCTTCGCCATCTTCCTGGCGTCGTGCGTCGGCGTTTTCGCCTATCACGCCATGTGGGTCTGGCCGAAGGCGCGTTGCGACGCGCGCGGCGGGGCCTGGGCGGGTCGCTGGATGAAGTGCGGCACGATCTATCCGATCGAGACCCTGACCCGCCGGCCGCTGAACCTGCCGCCGATCAACACCGATCCGAACAAGATGGACGGCCCCCGGGCCGAGCGCGCCCCCAAGAAGTAGCCGGCCGCCGCGACACCTCTTGTCTACACGTGTAATTTCTGAATAGCTCTCCCTAACAAGGGGAGACGTCGGTCATGAAGGTTGTTCTGGTCGCGGCCTTGCTGGCCCTGTGCGGGGTCGGCGCCTGGGCGGCCCAGACCGCCAATCCGGTGCTGATCGCCCGGACGCGCGGCGTCGTCAGCCCGGACGCGGAGGGCCGGCAGAACAAGGCCCTGCGGATCGGCCGGCTGGACGTCCGGACCACCCTGTCGGGCGGCCTGGCCCAGACCGTGGTCGAGGCCCGCTTCGACAACCCCACCCACGACGTGATGGAAGGCGACTTCACCCTGGCCTTGCCGGCCGGGGCGGTGGTCAACGGCTACGCCCTCGACATCGACGGCCGCATGGTCGACGGGGTGCTGACCGGCAAGCGCCAGGCGCGGCTGGTCTATGAGAACCGCGTGCGGGCCGGGATCGACCCGGGCCTGGCCGAGGTGACCGCCGACAACAGCTTCCACACCCAGATCTTCCCGATCCTGCCGGGCAAGGGCCGCACGATCCGCCTGCGCTATGTCAGCCCCCTGGCCGCCGACGGCGGGTTCGTCCTGCCCCTGCTCACCGACGAGGCGGTGGGCGAGGTCAAGCTGGCCGTGACCGTGCTGGGCGCCGCCGCGCCGCCGACCCTCGCCGGGTCCGACCTGTCCTTCACCTGGACCAAGGACGGCGACGGCCTGACCGCCTCGGCGACGACCAAGGACGTCACCCTGTCGCGCGGGCTGACGATCGGGGCCTGGAGCCCGGCCGCGCCGATCCAGCTCAGCCGCCACGCCAACGGCGAGCGGTTCTTCGAGCTGCGGCTGCCGTACGACGTCCACGCCGCGACGACGGGGCGGCTGCGCCTTTACTGGGATCGCTCGCGCTCGCGGTCGGACGACGACCTGAAGGGCGAGATCGCGGTGCTGCGCCGCTATGTCGACGCCGCGCGGCCCCGCTCGATCGAGCTGGTGACCTTCGCCGACGACGCGCCCCGCGCGGTCCTGCTGGCCGCCCCGACCGGCGAGGCCCTGGCGACGGCGCTGAACGCGGTGACCTATGGCGGGGCCAGTGCGCTGACGGGCGTGTTCGCGGCGGGCGAAGGGAAGGCCGACACCTGCATCCTGGTCTCCGACGGCCGCATGACCGTGGACAGCTGGGCCGCCAAGCCGCCGCCCTGCCGGACCCTGGCCCTGTCCAGCGCCAAGGACGCGGACCGCAATTTCCTGTCGGTCCTGGCCGAGCGTGGCGGCGGGACCCATGTCGACCTGTCGGCGATCGGCCCCGAGGCCGCCCTGGCGCGCCTGACCTCGGCCGGGCCGCCGGCCTTCACCCTGGTGGCCGACGACGGCCAGGCGGTGGAGCATCGCCTGGTGGCCGGGCCCAGCGGCCGCTGGTGGATCATCGGCAAGACCCCGGCCGCCAACGCCCTGCGGTTCGCCGGTCCCGACGGCGTGGCGCGGACCCTGCCGCTGGACGGCCCGGTCCAGGCCTTCGACGGGGTCGGCGCCCTGTGGGGACGCGAGGCCGTCGCCGCCCTGCTGGCCACCGACCGCCCCGACGGCGACGCGGCCCTGGCCCTGGCGCGGCGCTACAACGTCGCCACCGAGGACGCCAGTTTCGTGGTGCTGGAAACCGTCCAGGACTATCTCGACGCCGACGTCGCGCCGCCGCCCTCGGCCGGCGCGGCGATGGGCGACGACTATCGCCGCGAAGTGATCGCCCGCAAGACGGAGCAGGCCGAGATCCGGGCCGAGCGTTTCGATCGGATCGTCGAGGCGTGGACCGAGCAGAAGGCGTGGTGGTCCAAGACCCACACGCCCAGCAAGACCTGGCGCCGGGATCGCGAGGAGACGCGCTGGCCGGCGCCTCGCGGGGCTCCGCCTCCGCCTCCGCCGCCGCCGCCCGCTCCGGCCATGATGGCGCCGACTTCCGCCGACATGGCGCTCCCGCCCGCGGTC
Organism: Caulobacter sp. P1_B12_2; assembly: GCF_056406675.1. Taxonomy (NCBI): domain Bacteria; kingdom Pseudomonadati; phylum Pseudomonadota; class Alphaproteobacteria; order Caulobacterales; family Caulobacteraceae; genus Caulobacter; species Caulobacter sp. P1_B12_2. The sequence continues at coordinate 5,816 of NZ_JBFTZS010000156.1, forward strand.
GCCAAGGCCGCCTCGCCGCAGGGCTACGCCGCCGGCGATCCCATGGTCGAGGAGGTCGTCACCACGGCCGCCCGTCGCTCCGGCGGCGGCGACGAGACCCCGGCGCGCGACATCGCGGTGGAGGCCGCCGAATGGAATCCCGACCGGCCCTATCTGAAGGCCCTGGCCGCTACGCCGGCCCAGGCCTGGCGCGGGCGCTACGCCCAGCTGGAGAAGCAGTATGGCGACGCCCCGGCCTTCTATTTCGACGTCGCCGAGCAGTTGTTCGGGTCCGGGCGCAAGGGCGAGGCGGTGTCGGTCGTGCTGACCGCCCTGGACGTGCCGGGGGCCAACGGCAAGACGATGATCATCGTCGCCGACCGGCTGCAGGCCTATGGCGCGCTGGACCGGGCGGTGTGGCTGCGCGAGCGGATCCTGTTCCTCGAGCCCGACCGTCCGCAGCCGCGCCGCGACCTGGCCCTGGTCCTGATCGCACGCGGCGACGGCGAGACCGGCGCGGCGCGGGCGGCCGACCACCGCCGGGCCCTGGACCTGCTGAACGAGGTGATCGTCCGTCCCTGGGACAGCGACTATGACGGGATCGAGCTGATCGCCCTGATGGAGGCCAACCACCTGGTCGCCCGGATGAAGGCGCTGGGCCTGAGTCAGACGGTGCTGGATCCGCGCCTGGTGGCCCTGCTCGACGTCGACATCCGCGCGGTGCTGGAGTGGAACACCGACCAGACCGACATGGACCTGTGGGTCGACGAGCCCACCGGCGAACAGGCGATCTACAGCAACCCCACCACCCAGATCGGCGGCCGGCTGTCCAACGACATGACCGCCGGCTTCGGGCCCGAGGAGTACCTGCTGCGCCGCGCCCCGAACGGCGAATACGTGCTGCGGGTCAATGTCTACGCCTCGGACGTGCTGGACCCCAACGGCCCCAGCACCGTGCGCGTGCGCCTGTTCCGCGACTGGGGCCGCCGGACCGAGAAGCAGGAGTCCTTCACCATCGAGCTGAAGAAGGAAGACGACGGCGCGATGAAGGTGGGCCGGTTCGTGATCGGGCAGGGGAAGAAGTAGGGGCTCTTCGCCGCTCGCAACCCCTCTCCCATGGGGAGAGGGAGGGGCCCAAGCGAAGCTTGGGAGGGTGAGGGGGTAAGACGTCAACCGGCGTGCCGGCAGGGCGCCTTGAGAACTGTGGTGAGGGTGTAACCCCTCACCCTCCCCCCGCTGCGCGGCGGGTCCCTCCCTCTCCCTCTGGGAGAGGGGTTTCAGAATTACCGCGTCGCCCCAGGCTTCCAGAGCACGTCCGCCGCCCCGTCGTCATTGGCGCGGCGGGCGGCGACGAACAGCAGGTCCGACAGGCGGTTGAGGTAGCGCAGAGCCGGTTCGCCGACGATCTCGCCCTCGACGCCCATCAGCTCGACCAGCTTGCGCTCGGCGCGGCGGCAGACCGTGCGGGCCACGTGCAGGGCGGCCGAGGCGGGGCTGCCGGCGGGGAGAACGAACGAGGTCAGCGGCGAGAGGCGCGCGTTCATCAGGTCGATCTCGCGCTCCAGCCGCTCGACCTGGCTGTCGACCACCCGCAGCGGCTCCCATTCGGGCTTCTCGTTCTGCTCGGGGGTGGCCAGGTCGGCGCCCAGGTCGAACAGGTCGTTCTGGATGCGCTCGAGCAGGGCGTCGAGTTCGGCGTCGCCTTTCGTGTGCTGGCGCGCCACGCCGATGAAGGCGTTGGTCTCGTCGACCCCGCCATAGGCCTCGACCCGCAGGCTGGCCTTGCTGACCGGCTGACCGGTCGACAGCCGGGTCAGGCCCTTGTCGCCGGTGCGGGTGTAGATGCGGTTCAGGGTGACCATCAGAGACGCTCCTCGCGCGGCGTCCTAACGCCCGTCGCGCAACCTTATGCCTAGCTCGCCCATTCAGAGAGCTGGCGTATCAGTGACTGCGCCACCAGAAGGCGGCGACCAGCACCAGCACGGCCAGGAACTGCAGCGCGACGCGCAGGCGCATCAGCTTGTTGGAATAGGACCGCCCGAACTCGCCGCCCCGGAACAGGGCGTAGATGCCGATGCAGAGGGTGATCAGGACCGCGCCCAGCGTGATCGGGATCAGGAAATCGAACAGGTGGCTCATGGCCGCAAGCTAAGCGCTCCCCCCAGGCTTGGCCAGAGCGCGAACCGAATCGAAAAGCGAAGCTTCGTCGGCGCCCTCGGGTTGCATATCGAGATTCGCCGACTCTGTTCGTTGAGTGCATTTGTCGCAGTGACCCGGCGCTAACGGTACCATACATGACGGTAACGCTGCAGTTTGCCGGTTTTTGTTCAGTTTTTCGGTTGCGCGCCCTTGCAGCAGGGGCTAAACGCGCCACCTTCAAATTCCAGTACGCGTTCGTTGAACATGATCAACTCCTCACCGCAGGTCATGTCAGCGCCCTTTTTCAGCGGGGAGGCAGGAGAACCAGAATGGCTCAGAGCGCTCGCATCGCCGTCGCCGACTTCTCCGCGTCCGAACGCGAAGCCGCCATGGCTGAAGTCCGTCAACTGATCACCGACCTGCGCGACGCCGCGCAGGATGGGCGCGCCCTGGCGCGCCGCTACGCCGACGTCCTCACCGGCGTCGTCGACGAATATTGCCTTGAATTCGAGAAGCGCGCCGAAGCCGCGCTTGCTCGCCTGGAGACTGCCGCATGAGCTTTGTATCCCTGAACATCGAGTCCCCGACCGACGCCCCCGTCAAGCTGACGCGCCGGGCCATGGCCAAGCAGCGCACGCGCGAACGCGTCCTGTCGGCCGCCCGTCGCCTGTTCACCGAGCGGGGCTACGAAGGCGCGACCATCCGCGACATCGCCCAGGCCGCGGGCATGTCGACCGGCGCGGTGTTCGCCAGCTTCTCGGACAAGAGCGAACTGTTCGACGAGATCCTGACCGCCGACTACGAAGTCATCTACGCCCAGATGAAGCAGGCCGGCACGACCGCGACCACCGTGGAAGAAGGCGTGATCGGCATGTTCGCCGTCGCTTACGGCTTCCATGTCGAGCAACTTCCGCTGCTGCAGGCCAGCATCGCCGTGTCCTGGACGCGGTCGGAAACCGCCGAGCGCCGCAACCGCGGTCACCTCAAGCACATCTTCGCCCTGCTGGCCGGTGTTCTGACCCGCGGTGTCGAGCGCAATGAACTCAAGAGTGACGCTGACGTTAAGTTGCTCGCCGAGATCATCTGGGACGTGTATGTCGCCAACTATCGCCGGGCGATTTTCGACGCCTGGTCGGTCGAGGCACTGCTGTCGCGACTTTCGGATCAACTGAAAGTCATCCTGGCGGGCGCACGCGCGTAATTCACGACCGAGGGCGGACGCTCTTTGTCTGAGCGTCCGCCGCCGGATTAAATAGAGCGACGCAGGCTATCCGGGGGGACGGTGCGTGGGCGTAAGAGACGAGCAAAAACAGGCAACGCGCGAGAAGGTTCTCGACGCCGCGCGCGACCTGTTCAACGAGACGGGCTACGAAGAGACCACCATTCGGGCGATCGCCGAACGGGCGGGGGTTTCTGTCGGCAGCGTCTTCACCACCTTCGCCTCCAAGGCGG
>NZ_JBFTZS010000157.1:0-9353 GCF_056406675.1 Caulobacter sp. P1_B12_2
GCCAGAGAGCGCCTCCCCCGCGACCCTTGCCAGCACGCGCGGGGCGGTCTCGATCAGCGTGACCGATTTGCCGCGTGAGACCAATGTGGCCGCCGCCTCCAGGCCGACATAGCCGCCGCCGACGATGGTGGCGTGCGCGCTGCTGGGCAGGGCCTCGATAATGGCGTCGACATCGTCGCGGCCGCGGACGACATGGGCGTTGGCGGCGTCATGGCCCGCATGGGGCAACCGCCGGGCCCGGCCGCCCGCCGCCCAAACCAGCGTATCATAGCCGATCGTCTCGCCGACGGCCGTGAGCAGCTGGCGCCCGCCACAGTCGACCGTCTCGATGCGACAACCGCCCAACCAGGCGATGTCGCTCTCCAGCCAGAAGCTTTCGGGCCGGATGAGGAGGCGGTCAAAGTCCCTTTCGCCGGCCAGATAGTCCTTGGACAAGGCAGGCCGCTCATAGGGCGGATGCGGCTCGGCGCCGATCAGGGCGATCGTGCCGCCAAAGCCCGCCTGGCGCAGCGAGATCGCCAGTTGCGCGCCGGCGTGACCCGCGCCCACGATCGCGACGTCGTATCTGGCCATCAACTTCAGTCCTCCGGCGCGATGGTGACCCGAAGGCCGTCCAGCTCGGCGCTTAGCGGGATCTGACAGGACAGCCGGCTGTCGCCGCGACGGGAGTCGCTGCTTTCAAGCAGGTCGTTCTCGTCCTCGCCCAAGGGCGGGAGCCCGTCGTGCGGCGCCACGAAGACATGGCAGGTCGCGCAGGAACAACATCCGCCGCACAACGCCTCCAGTTCGTCGACCCCATGGGCGCGGAGGGCTTCCATCAAGGTCTGCGAGACTTGGGCCTGGAAGGAGACGCTTGAGCCCGATCGGTTCGTGACGTGGATCAAGGGCAAGGCGCGACTCCTGCGACAGGGGTATCGGAAAACGCGGGCCGGAACGGAACGACAAGGGCCTCGACGCGGCCCCAGCGGCCAAAATCGGCCGTGCAGTTTTGCCCGATCTTGACCGAGTGAACCCCGGTCATCGCCCCGGTGGAGATGAACTGGCCCGCCTTGAGAGGCATTCCCAGCGCGCTCAAAGCCTCCAGCGCGAAGGCGAACGCGCCCACCCCGCCCCCCGGCAGCGATGACAGGCCTCCGCTTCCGGCCACCTCGCCGTCGATCACCGTCGAGCAGTGCAGGACGTGGGGGTCGTCGAGCACCTGGAGCGGCACCTGCGGTCCGACCAGCAGGCCGTTGTTGTTGCCAAGCTCAGCGATCGAGGCCAGGGAGTCCAAGTCGGGCAGGCTCGCCAGCGGACTGCCGGCGACCTCGATCCCAAGTCGCAGATCTCCGGACAATCGGCCCACGTCGCCTGCCGTGAAGCGCTCCTGCCCCTTGGGCTGATCCTGGGAGGCGTAGACGATCAGTTCGGCTTCGAACGCCGCCGAGCCGCCCGGAAACATTCGAAATTCGCAAGGCTGCCCTTCGAGCACCTCGCGGACGCCGCTTTCGAAGATCGGGCCGACGAAACGCTCCACGCCAAACTGGCTGGCGAGACGCGGCGTCAGGCGACCGACCTTCCAGCCGGCGATCGGCTCGGACCAGCGTTCGATCGCCGCCCGCTGGATCGCGTAGGCCTGCGCCAAATCGGTCGGCAGCGCGCCGGGGAAGACGGGCAAAGCCGCCCCCTGGCGGCGCGCTGAAACCAACCGCGCGGCGATCTCGTCGATCAGGCCGGGGTCATGGGGCTGGGAAGTGTTCATCCTTGATCTCACTGTGTCTTGGCCGCGACCTGGTGATAGGCCCGTGTGAAGTAGACGAGCCCGGGCGCGCCATCGTCGCCGACGCAAAGGTGCTCGACGGCGCAAACGAAGATCGAGTGGGTGCCGACCTCCAGCGACGCGGTGATGGTGCACCCGAAGCTGGCCAGCGCGCCGACCAGGGCGGGAACGCCGTGTCCGCAGTCCGACCATGTGGCCGCGGCAAACCGCGCCGCAATGTCGATGTTCCTGTTCGAAAACGCCGCCGACAGATCCTGCTGGTCGCCGGTCAGAACATTGACCGTCAGGCGGCCATTCTCCACGAGCGGCTGGTGCATCCGGCTCGACCGGTTCACGCAGATCAGAAGTGTGGGCGGCGTGTCGCTGACGCTGCAGACCGCGGACGCGGTCATACCGTGCAGACCGGCCGGGCCATCGGTGACGATGATGTTGACAGCCGCGCCTACCCGCGCCATCGCGGCGCGGAAATCCTGGGGATTCAACATAGTCATGTTCCTGGGAGGTCTGCTGACGGACTGAGGAGCTCTTGGGTTTCGCCGCGCCGCTGCGCGATCATACCGCCGGTCGAGTCACCGCCCGTCCGGTTAGAGGAGATAGCCGATGCCGAATTGGTAATCCTCGGCGTTCACCAGCGTGACCACCTTTCGGTCTAGGAGAAGGTCGTCGTTGCCCCCCCTGGCGATGCGATAGAGCACATCGGCGGGCAACAAGCGCATGTGTTGGTACTTGTATTCCGCGATGATCTGGGCCCCGCGCAGGGTGATCGACCGCTCATCCTGGTCGGCGATGACGAAGCGCGAGACGGTTCGCACCGTTCGCGCCGGCGGCGCCGAGGACATGGAAAAGCCCGACAGGAGACGCTTGACGCGCGCCTCGCGCATGGCCCGATCGTCAAGAACGATGTTGAGGACATCGGCATAGTCGGCGGCGTCACGCTCGACGGGAATGACATATTCGCCGCCTTCGGACCAAAGTTTGAGCCACGGCCTGTAATCCAGGCGGTCGAGCAGATCGGCCTCGGCCCAGATGAAGCGAACGGCCTCCTCGAAGCTTGGCGCCGCGACCGACGGGCGGCTTTCGATCAGATCGGTGCTCATGCCGTCATCACCTTCTTCCACATCTGGTAAGCCGCGCGCATGCCCGTTTCGGCGCTGACGTCGCCGGCGTTGTGACCGGGCTCGGCCGCGCCTTCCGGGGCGGCCACGCCGCGGTTGAGCATGATCCAAAGATCTTCGCCGGCCTGGGCGCCGCGCTGCACGCGCTCCCATCCCTCGGCGTCATCGGGGGTCCCAAAACCCATTGGACCCTGGAAATGCTCATGCAGCCGCAGCCGCATGCGATTGGCCGCGACCGGCCCCCCGTCCAGGCCCAGGGCGACGTGGGTGATCTCGGTTTCGTCAACCGCGACGGGCCGCAGCACGCGGAAGAACGCCATGGAGCAGGCGATGTTGGGGAACATGTTGAGGTTGAAGCCAGAGCCGCCGACCGCCCGGACGATGCGTCGGACCTGCGCCTCCTCCCGCCCCTCGGCGCGCAGCTCGCTGGCGAGCTCGGCGAAGCGGTCCGGAATCGGCGCCAGCGGATTGGCGTCCAGATCGACGAGATCGGGGATCATCACCATCACGCTATGACCGTTGCCCAGGTCCTCGACCCAGCCGCCCTGCCCCAGGACGTCGAACACGTCGCCTGTCTCGGCGTCCAGGGAGTCCAGGAACGTCTTGTGCACAATCGGGAAGTGATAGGCGTCGGTGGTGTTCTCTAGCTGGATCTTCCAATTGCCGGGAAACCGGAACTTGTGCTCGCCCAGCGTCTTGACGCCAAAGCCGGCGCCCTGCTTCATGAACAGGTCGATCCACTTGCGCGCCGGCCCCAGGAACTCGGCCAGCGGCTCGATATCCTGCTTGAACGTCGCGAAAATAAGCCCGTTGTATTCTTCGGTTCGCAACGAGATCAGTGGGAACGCGGTCTTGTCGAAGTCTGCGGGATAGCCCGCAGCGTGCGGTACCTTGCGCAGCGCCCCATCCACGTCATAGCTCCAGCCATGATACGGGCAGACAAAGACGCTGGCCTTGCCTTTCTTCTTCTCGCAAACGCTCGCCGCGCGGTGCCGGCAGCGATTGAGCAAGACGTGAACCTTGCCTTCCTTGTCACGCGTGACGATCACCGGCTGCAGGCCGACATGGCTGGTCTTGAAGGTGTTCTTGGCGGGCAGGTCGCTGGCATGCGCCACCCACACCCAAGTGTTCTTGAAGATCCGCTCCATCTCCTCGTCGAAGATGGCCGGGTCGGTATAGAGCGACGTATGAACACGATCGTCCCTGACCAGGCTTTCCAGATTGGATGTCATGCGCCCTCCTTGGCGAATGGCTGCGGCACGCAAATCTCGGAGATGTCGTTCCACGGGGCGATGTCCCGAGAAAAAATGTGCCGGGTGACGAAGCGGGCGATCCGCCACCCGTCTTCCGACTGCTTGAACTCGAGCGTCAGGGCGGCGCTGCGAAAGTCAGACCGTCCGTCGCGATAGGTGGAGACTTGCAGCATCATCCAGCGCCCGGCGGCGCGACCGCCTTGGAAGATCTCGATGGCTTCGGACGAGAGATAGTGGCCGTTGAGCACGAAATGCGGCGGGTCGGCATAGCCGATCAGCATGTCGGCAATCGCGTCGGCGCCCTCGTGAAGTCCGAACGCCTGGCGATAGCGGCCCTGCCCTTCCCAGACCGCGTCGGGCGTGAAGAGCCCCCGAAGCTCGTCGCGTTGGGTCAGCGGTCCCAGCTCGTCGCAAAGGCGGAAATACCGCGCGGTCAGCCGCCGCACGTCGCCCTCGGCCTCCAAAAGCGCGAGGCGCCTGGCCAGCGCCTGGTGCTGCGTCGGCGACATCAGGCCGCCTCACCGGCCAGGACCCGCGCGACGGCGCAGAGGGCTTCATCTTGGCCACGACGGCCGATCAGCTGAAGGCCGACCGGGCGGGCGCCCTTCCGCTCAAGCGGGATGGTCAGCGCCGGGTGCCCCGAGAGGTTGAAGGGCCGGACAAGCGCCGTCAGGCGTAGGGTCCTGGCGGCGTCGCCAAGCTCATCCAGCGCCGGCGGCAAGCTGGGAAGGGTTGGCAGGACGAGGGCGTCGACGGCGTCAAGCGCCCGATCGACCGCGATCGTGAAGGCGCTACGCACCTGCTCGGCCTGGGCGACCTGGTCTGGCGTGACGGCGCTGGCGGCCAGCAGCCGAGCCCGCACGTCATCGCCCATGCGCGGCTCGCCGACCAATCCGCCAAAGGCCGACCAGCATTCAGCGGCCATGATCGTGATGCCCGCMGCGAACGCCTCCTCAAGCAACGGCAGGTCGATTGAAACGCGTTGCGCAGGTGCGTCCGCGAGCGCCGCATCGACCGCCGCGTCAACCGCCGGCTCGGCCTCGACGACCACGCGCCCAATACGAAGCGCCGTCTTCGACAAGACGGGCGAGAAGCTCGGGTCGATAAGCCGCATGGCGGCCTCCAGGCCGGCGACGTCGCGGGCGAAGGGACCGACGCAATCCAGGCTCGACCGCGCGGGATGACACCCGGCGCGGCTTACCCGGCCGAACGTCGGCTTGAGGCCAAAGACCCCGCAGCAGGTCGCGGGTAGACGAATGGAGCCGCCGGTATCGGTGCCGATCGCCACATCGGCGAGCCCCGCCGCCACCGCGGCGGCCGAACCGCTCGACGACCCGCCAGGGATCAGCTCTGGATAGAGCGGGTTGAGGGGGGTTCCAAACGCGGCGTTGATGCCCGTGACGCCATAGGCCAGCTCATGCATGTGCGCCTTGCCGGTGATCGACCCGCCGCCCGCCAGGATATTGGCGACCACTTGCGCGTGGGCCGGCGCAGGAGCCGGATCGACCAGCGCGCCGCTTCCAAGACGCGTGGGATAGCCGCGAACATCAAGGCAGTCCTTGACGGCCACCGTCAGCCCGCCGGCCACGGCAAGTTCGGGCGTGTCGATCAAAATTGGCCCTGGGCCAGGATGGCTCGTGTTCGTCATAGGTTGAATATTCAACACCTAGTCGCCGTTTGGCAAGTTGAATATTCAACCTCGTTGTTCGACGCGGCACATGCGATACAGCGAGGGTTCGAAGGGATTTCCAGATGGCTGTCAGCTCGACAAGGGAGGCCGCGACGCCCCCCTTCACCTACCGCACCTGGCCTTTTTACTGGCTTTCCCGGGTCAGCGGTCGTTATCGCGATCGCATGGAGGCGCTGCTTCGCCCGTCGGCGCTGGATATGCCGCGCTGGCGGGTCCTGATGACGCTGCACCAGGACAAGGTGGCCGGGGTCAGCGAAATCGCCACCCACGCCGGCGAGAAACTGCCGACCATGACCAAGATCATCCAGCGCATGGAGACTGACGGCCTGGTCCGCCGCCAACCGCGTGCGGGCAAGGAATGGATGATGGAGGTGGCGCTCACGCCCAAGGGGGAGATCGCCGGCGAGCACGCCTGGGAGCGGGCCGCGCATCTTTACCGCAACGCGTTTCGAGGCATGTCCGACCGGGATATTCGAACGCTGACGAGCCTACTGGAACGCGTCGCCGAGAACCTGGCGACGGACGATGGGCCCGCCTCCAGCGATCCCGCGCGGCCCTTTTGAGCATCCGCGCCAAGGTTGCGACGATCATGACCAGCCTTGCCCGCCTCGCCCCGCGCGCCGCATCCTCACGGCTCGGAGCCTAACCGCCGGCCCCACCCTTGCGCCCATCGGAGCCTCATGTCCCGACGTCCAAGCCTCAACAGCCTTCGACTGTTCATGCGCATCGCGCACAGCCGCAGCTTCAGTGAAACCGGGCGGGCCGAGAACGTCTCCCAGCCGGCGCTCAGCCGGACCATCCGCCTGCTCGAAGAGCAACTGGGCGCTCGCCTCTTCGATCGCAATTCGCGCAACGTCTCGCTGACCAGCGCCGGCGAGGCGATGCTGCCGATGGTCGAGCGGCTGATCGCCGATTTCGACCATGCCTTCTCCGAGCTGGCGCTCACCTTCTCCGGCGCGCGCGGTCGTGTGGTGATCGGGGCCATCCCTTCGGCCGCGGCGTCCTTGCTGCCCAAGGCGATCGCCTCGTTCCTGCAAAACCATCCGCACGTCGAGATCATCCTGCGCGATTATGTGTCGAGCGTGCTGTATCAGGAGATGCAGGACCGCCAGATCGACCTGGCCATCACCACGCCGCCCGACGCGCCGGGGTTCCTGTTCGAGCCGTTCACCGAGGACGCGATGATGCTCGTCGCCCGAACCGGAACGTTCGAGGAAAGCGGAGAGATCGACTGGTCCTGCTTTGTCGAAACGCCTTTCATCGCCATGGCGCCGCGCAGCAGCGTGCGAGAATTGACCGATAGCGCCATGCGCAAGGCGGGCATCAATGTGCGTCCGCTTTTCGAGGCGACGCAGCTGTCGACGGTTCGTGCGCTGATCGAGGCCGGACTGGGCGTCACCGCTCTGCCGGAATCAGCGATCACCCTAATCGAGTCGCCGCTGATCACCGTCAGGCCGCTCGTGAACCCGCTGATCACCGTGAAGATCGGCATCTCGCACCTGGCTGACCGCACCTTGGCGCCGGCCGCCGAGGCTTTCCGACGCCACTTCCTGGCGGGAGCCTCCACCGCGAGCTGGTAGGGACGCGTCCAAGGTCATCCTCGATACGCGCGCCAGCTCCAGCAACGAGCGTCAAAGGCGCCGGCGGGGACGCCTCACACCCGCCCCCGCCGCTTTCGTCACTTTTTGGGAAGCGCCGCCAGCTCGCCATCGATGCTCGCCAAAACCGCCTCACTCAGTTGTTGCGGCAGGTACATTTGGAGCGCCGCGAGCGTCTGTCCACGCGCCATGTTGATCTGGTCGTTGTTGACGACGTCGGGAATGCGCCGCTGAAGGATCGCGCGCGCGGCGGGATCGTCCAGGAGCACGCCCAGCGGCGTGATCAAGCTGTTGTAGCGGTCCAGGGCGCGGGCGGCCGCCACGCGGCGTGTGGCCGTATCGATCTCCGCGCCCCAGGGATCCTTCTGCGGCTCAGGCTTGCCGCTCACCGCGAAGTCCATCAGCGGATCGCTCTTGGCGTCATAGCGGGGCCAAGCCGGAAGGTCGCCGCCGTTCGGATTCCCCGTTCTGGCGAAGTTGACGAGATAGGCGCTGATGGCCTTGCCCATCTGGACGTCCTTGGCAGTCGCCTGCGCGCCATATTTGATGGCGGCGTTGTCGAAGAAATAGGGCACGTCGCTGGCGTGCTGCGCGCCGGGCTGCCCGATGGAATCGGCGACGTAGGAAAAGCGATAGTGCCAGACGGGCGCGCCCTTTTCCGAGACCTTGGCGGCAAGGCTTCGCGCCCCAGCGATGACGAAACCGGTCTTGCCCCCTGTATCGGCGCTGGTCGCGCCGATCATCATCGGCACCTTGTTGAAGGCGCCGGTGGTGTAGGCGCGATCCTGATCAACGACGAGCTTACCGTCGAAGAAGGGGCCGCTATAGGTCTTTGGGCCCGGCCGAGGCTGAAAGAGCTGGATCATGCTCAGATCGTCGGTGACCTGTTCGGCGCTCAAGGCGCGCAGCTTTTCAAGCGCCCGCGGATCGTCCGGCGCCACGCCCTGCGCCTTGGCGAACGCTTGGTAGACCTTCTCGACATCGGCCAGTTTGGGGTTGGCGGCGGTTTGGGCATCGCCGCCGGACATCACGACCGCCTTGTGAAAGAGCCCGCGCGCCAGCGGCGTCGTCACGAGCATGTGGACCGACATCCCGCCCGCGCTCTCGCCAATGATCGTGACGTTGGCGGGATCTCCGCCGAACTGGCCGATATTGCGCTGAACCCATTTGAGCGCCGCGATCTGATCGAGGTAGCCGTAGTTGCCAAGYAGACCCTTGTCGGGATTTTGCTTAGTGAGCTGGGGAAGCGCGAAGGTCCCAAACCGGCCGACACGATAGTTGAAACTGACGAACACCGCGCCTTGCCGCGCGATGTTCGCGCCTGAATAGGTTGGCGGAGAAGCGCCGCCGTTGACGAAGCCGCCGCCATAGATCCAGACGATCACCGGCAGCTTGGCTTTCGCTTCCGCGGGCTTCCAGACGTTGGCGTACAGGCAGTCTTCGGCGGGCGTGGTGCCGAGCGGGGCCGCATCGCCTCCGAACGGCTTTTGCATGCAGTCGGCGCTGTACGCCGTCGCCTGGCGCACACCGGTCCAGGAGGCGGGCGGCTGAGGCGCGCGCCAGCGCAGCGCCCCGACGGGCGGGGCCGCGAACGGGACGCCTTTCCAGCTGGCCACGCCGTCCTCAACAGCGCCGCTGATCGTCCCCTGCTGGACCCTGACCAGGGTCGAACCGGTCTGGGCCACAGCTGAAATCGGCGCGCAGGCCAAGGCCGCGGATATCAAAGCCTTCAAGGCGAGAGTCTTCACTTCAGTGATCCTTCGTAATCAAAGGCCTCGTACGCCCCGTTTCGGTGACGACGAGCCCAGTGGCTTGATCCAATGGCTGAACCGCCCGAAGCGTCAGCAGCGAATTGAAGCGCCCGACCTCGCCGGCCCTGCGAGCCCGCGTCATCGCCGCGCCTCTCCGCCACGCACCAGGCCGGCGGCGGGCTTACGC
>NZ_JBFTZS010000158.1:0-9341 GCF_056406675.1 Caulobacter sp. P1_B12_2
GACCACCACTCATCCCTCGAAAGTGTTGGGCGTCCTCGGCGGCATGGGTCCCGCCGCCACCCTGGATTTCCTGGCCAAGCTGCAGGCGGCCACGCCGGTCAGCCGCGAGCAGGACCACCTGCGGGTGCTGGTCGACATCAACCCCAAGGTTCCCGACCGCAACGACAGCTACGACGCCGCCGGACCCGTGCTGGCCGAGATGGCGGTCGGTCTGCGCGACGCCGGGGCCCAGGTGCTGGCCATCGCCTGCAACACCGCCCACGCCTATGTCGACCAGGTCAAGGCCAGCGGCCTGCCCCTGGTCGACCTGATCGAGACGGCCGGGCTGGCGGCGAAGGCCGCCAAGACAGAGGGGGGCGCGGAACGGGTCGGCGTGCTGGGCACCGGCGGCGCCCTGGCGCTCTATCGCCGGACCTTCTCGCACCTGGGGATCGAGGCGGTGACCCTGGACGACCACGAGCAGGTCGAGTTCATGGCCTTGCTCTATCGCATCAAGCACGGCGGCCTGGGCGCAGAGAGCCGCGAGACCATGGCCGCCCTCGCCCATCGCCTGGTCGGCAAGGGCGCTCAGGTGGTGGTGGCCGGCTGCACCGAGGTGCCGCTGGTGATGGGCGCGGCCGACCTGGCCGTGCCGTTCATCGACGCGACCGAAGCCCTGGCGAGGCGATGCGTGGAGGTGTGCCTGGCCTCTTGATCGGCCGGCCGTCTCACAAGCCGATGCAATCGACCTGCTGGGCCGAGCTGTCGTGCTTGGACACCCGCCAGGTCTTGTCGGGCATCGCTCTGAGCAAGACGACCTCCTCCCGGCACTTGGCCTCGTTGGCGAATTTCGTCTGGTAGGTCACGACCGCGTAGCCGCCTTTCGGCCGCCCCGGCAGCTCCGTCGCCCTCTGGGCGCCCGTCTGCCGTCGATCGACCACGGCGCCCAAGGGGGTCCGCCCCGCCTTGTACGAGGTTTCGAACGAGCTCCACGGCAAGCCCACCGCCTTGTCGATGGCTTCGTAGGCCTCCAGGAACTTTCCGTTGTCGACGAGATCGACATATTTCCGGGCGACGAATTCCGGATCTTCGGTCGGCCAGACGAAGTCTTGAGGCGCCGCCTCGGCCGCCCTTTCCGTCGCGACGACTTTCTCCGGCGCGGGCTCCGGCGCGGGAAAGGCGACGAGAACCAGCACGAACACGCCGACGGCCCCGCCGGCCTGGACAAAGCCCTTGTATTTGACGTCGATAAAGCCCGGCAGGATGGCCGCGACACCGCCGGCCGCCAGGGCCAGGATCACCCGATAAGTCCAGATCGCGGTCGGGCTGGGATCTTTCACCACCGTGGTGAACACCAGTATTGTCACGATGAAGATCGCGCCGAAAACAAACGCGATGAGGACCTTTACGTCGACTTCACCGGTGACGAACGAACGCTTCGGCGGATCTTCCATGAATCACTACCCCGCGGCGCCTAGTGCGACTCCCCCATAGCGCGAGACCGTGGAAATTGCACGGCGTTATGCGGTTTGCGCGAGGGCGCCCTCTACTCCGGCGAGACGCCGGCGAAGGTGCGGGGTTCGGGCTTGATGGTGACCTGGGTCCGCACGCCCTCTTCGAACAGGGCGCTGGCATAGTCGAGGGCCGCCTTGTAGGCGGCCTCCTGGCTGGAATGCCGAGACAAGGTCTGCCCCTTGCGTTCGACGCACCAGTCGAAGGGTTTGGTGACCACGAGGATCAAGTCCACGGTCGGCTCCTGACCAGGCGGCCCGACGCCGCACATGATCCCCCGCGGATGAGTGATGCCCGATTCCGACGCCCAGACTATGCAGAACGGCGCGAATTCGCTCCGTAAACCCTGGTTTCTGCGCGAACGCGGTTAATGCCCGCAGCAGCCGCCGTGACCGCCCGCGGAACCGCCCCCTTGGCCGCCACCGCCGTGTCCGCCGCCGCCATAGCGACCGCCGCCCGACACCGTCACGCTGGTCGAGGACCTGGCGCTGGCGCTGGCCTGGGCGCTGGACGAGGCGCTGGCCCCGGACCAGCCGCGGGCATAGCCGGACCGGCCATAGGCCTGGCCGCCGACCCAGCCGCCGCCCGCGCCGTAACGGGCGCTGGACGAGCCGTAATAGCCTCCGCCGGCCCCGCCTTCGAGYGACTGGGCGTAGCCGTCGCCGGCCATATAGCTGCCCTGATAGCTCCAGCCCTGGCCCTCTTCGCTGTAGCGGGAGGTCTCGGACTCATAGGTCTCTTCCGAGCGTTCGACGCTGCTCTCGGCGCGACCCTGCTCGCGATATCCGCGATCCTCTTGGACGCGGCGGTCGTCGTCGCAGCCGCAACCGCGACGCTCGGCCCGCTGCTCCTGGCGCTCCACATAGACCGGCACGCGCACGATCCGCTCGACCGGAACCTCGACGCGCTTTTCGATGACCCGATCCACGGGACGATCGACGAACTTGACCACCGGGACCTCGACACGCCGCTCCACGACGCGCTCGACCGGCACTTCCACGCGCTTCTCCACGACCCGATCCACGTAGACAGGACGGTCCACCGGCTTCTCGACGATCCTGACGACCGGCACCTCGACCCGCTTCTCGACGATGCGGTCCACAGGACGGTCGATATAGACCGGGCGATCGACGGGCACCTCGGTGCGCTTCTCGATATAGACCGGCTGCCTGACGATCTTTTCGACATAGACCGGGCGCTCGACGACCCTGACCCGGGTCCTGACCACGGGCTTCGGCGCGACGGGCTTGGGCGCGGGCTTGGCGATGGGGGTGACGCGGGTCGGGTAGCCGTCCGCCAGGGCGGTCGTCACCGGTCCCAACGCGGCGAGCGTCATCGCCGCCGCTCCGATCAAGAGCACTGTCTTCGGGTTCATTGCCAAACGCCTTTTCCGACTACGCCGCCCAGCACCTCGCGACCGCTCCCCCGACGGGCGATCACGAAGCGTCCCATTCTGGGTCGCGGCGTTGGGTCGGCAGCAAGCGGCGGGCCAGTCTCTGGCCGTGTGGCGATCAGAGACCGAAGATCCGCCGCAGCCATTTCGGCACATGCTTCTGACGCGGCGCTTCCTCGATCACCTCCGGCTCGCCCTGCTCGTAGCGCCGCTCGGGCGGACCGTCGCGGGCCACCAGGCCGGCCTTGAGCCCGGCGGTCATCACGTCGCGCCAGATGCGGGCCGGCAAGTCGCCGCCGACCATGCGGGTCATCGGCGAGTGATCGTCGTTGCCGACCCAGACCCCGACCACCAGGTCGCCGGTGAAGCCGACGAACAGAGCGTCGCGATAGTCCTGGGTGGTGCCGGTCTTGCCGTAGGCCTTCTGGCCCAGCCGCGCCGCGCGGCCGGTGCCCTCCTCGACCACCGCCCCCATCATGTCGAGCAGTTCGGCGCGCAGGGCCGGCTCCAGCGGCCTGGTCTCGGCCGGGACGGTGCGCGGACGGCCATAGGCCTGGCCCGGCATCTGGCCGGAAGCGACCGCGGCGTAGGCCCCTGTCAGTTCCAGCAGGTTGGTCTCGGCCGTGCCCAGGGCCAGGGTGGCGTCGTCCTCGCGCAGCGGCGAGACGATCCCCAGGTCGCGGGCCGCCCGAACCACCGCCTCGCCGCCGGCCTGCTGCCAGACCCGCGCGGCGATCACATTGTTGGAGTGGGCGAAGGCGTCGCGCAGCGTCAGGTCGCGCCCGCTCCCGCCCTCGTAGTTGGCGGGCGTCCAGCCGCCGATGGTGATCGGGTCGCCGATCACCAGATTGTCCGGCGTCGCCCCGTCGCGCAGGGCGGCCAGATAGACGAACAGCTTGAAGGCGCTGCCAGGCTGGCGCTGGGCCTGGACGGCGCGGTTGAACGGGGTCTGGCGATAGTTCGTGCCGCCCAGCATGGCGACGACCTGGCCGTCCGGACGCATGGCGACCACCGCCACCTGGCCGACCTTGGACTTGGCCGCGCCCTTCATCTGCTTGGCCACAGCCCGCTCGACGATCCGCTGCAGGCGGCTGTCCAGGGTGGTGGGCACCCGCACCTCGCCATAGCCCGGTCCGTCGAAGGCCGACTTGACCTGCGGCGAGATCCAGTCGGCGAAATAGCCGCCCACCGGCAGGTCGGCGCGCGTGGTGCGCACCACGACATGGCCGGCCGCGTCGGCCTGCTGGCGGGTGATGGCCTTGGTGTCGACCATGGCCTCCAGCACCAGGCGGGCTCGCGCGCCGGCCTTGTCGGCGTGATCGACGGGGTCCAGATCGACCGGCGCCTTGACTATCCCCGCCAGCATCGCCGCCTCGCCGATCGACAGCTGCTCGGGCGGTTTGCCGAAATAGTGCCGGGCCGCCGCGCCCAGGCCGTAGACCCCGTCGCCGAAATAGATGCTGGAGAGGTAGCGCGACAGGATCTCGTCCTTGGACAGCCGCAGCTCCAGCCACAGGGCGATCATCGCCTCCTGGCCCTTGCGGCGCAGGCTGCGCTCGGGCTTGAGGAAGGCGTTCTTGGCCAATTGCTGGGTGATCGTGCTGCCGCCCTGGACGGTGCGGTGGGCTTTGGCGTTGACCACCATGGCCCGGGCCATGCCCTGGAAGTCGATGCCGATGTGGCCGTAGAACCGGCGGTCCTCGATGGCCAGGAAAGCGGCCGGCACGTGCCTGGGCAGCGCCTTGATGACGACGGGCGCCTCCTTGTAGGCCCCGCGCCGGGCGAAGGGCTGGCCTTGATTGTCCAGCAGGATCAGCGCCCGGTTGGGCAAGGGCTCCAGGGCTCGCGAGATCGGCAGGCTGGCGCCCAGCCAGACCAGCAGCACGGCCAACGGCAGCAGCGCCCCGATCCCCGCCCCGAACCACAGCCGATGACGCATGACGAAGCCGCGCGAAGCCGCCCAGGCGGCCGCCAGCCTTGTCTTCGCCTCTTCGGGAATCATCAGCGACGCGCCTCCGCGACCTCAACGCCGCTCAAGCTTGCACAACGGCTAGGGAGGATCGGGGTTCACCGTGTCAGGACATTGACCCGCTAGGACAGCGACATGAAGGCGTCGATCTTGTCCAGGGCCGCCAGCGGCGCGCGGATGTGACAGCGCAGCCCCTGAGGGCGATAGTCGAGATCCACTGCCCCGCCCAGCTCGTTGGGCAGGGCCAGTTCGACGATCCGCGAGCCGAACCCCCGCCGTTCGGGCGGGCGCACCGGCGGACCGCCCCGCTCGCTCCAGACGATGTCCAACTGGTCGCCGTCCGCCACCGACCAGCCGATGTCGACATGGCCGCCCGCCGCCGACAGGGCCCCGTACTTCAGGGCGTTGATCGCCAGCTCGTGGAAGGCCAGGGCCAGCACCACGGCCGGCTTGGGCGAGATCATCAGGTCGTCGCCGCTGATGGTCAGCTGTCCAGGGTTGTTGCAATAGGGGGTGACCGAGCCGTCGATGATCTGGCGCAGGCTGGCGGCCGACCAGTTCTCGTCGGTCAGCACGTTGTGGGTGGCGGCGATCGCCATCAGCCGGCCTTCGAACGCGCCGCGCACCGCCACGTCGACCCCGGCGTTGCGCAGCGACTGGCTGGCGATCGACTGGATCGTGGCCAGGGTGTTCTTCACCCGGTGGTTCAGCTCGTTGACCAGCAGCTGCCGGTRGGTCTCGGCCCGCATCTCGCCGGTCACGTCGCGCGAGGTGGCCAGGACCCGGATCACCCTGCCCTCGTCGAGGATGGGGGACACGGTGGTGTCCCACCAGCGCGGATCACCCTTGGCGGTGGGGCAAAGGGCGCGAAACGCGGCGGCCTGGCCCTTCATGGCCGCGCGCAGGGCCTGCTCGACCTCGTCGCGGCTTCCGGGCGGCCACATGTCGGGCCAATAGCGGCTGCGGTTGCGGGCTTCGAAATCGTCGATCTCGAACAGCGCCTGGCCCCGGGCGTTCATGTATTCGACGAAGCCTTCGGGACTGATCACCCGAATGCAGTCGCGGCTGGCTTCAACGATGCTGAGGAAGTAGGCCCCCGCCCCCTCCAGAACGGTCTTGTCCGATCCCTCGTCCGACACCAGGGCCTCCTTGCTGAAGCCCATGTTCACCGAGCCGAGCAGCAATTCAAGCGATGCGTGTATTTTGGGAACGGGTTTCGAGGGAAACGGGCGATCCACGCCGCGAATCAGCCGGGGTGATCTTCGCGGCTGGCTTCCAGCATGCCGACCAGGGCGGCCGACAGGCGCGAGGTCTGGGCCATGCGACGCAGCGCCTCGCGGGCGTGATCGCTGTCGGCGATCTCGGCTTGTCGCTCGAGACGCTCGGCTTCGTTCAAGTGATCGAGTTGGCTGGGCATGATGAATATTTACGGGAGATGAACGAGCCCATCCATGTGACCGCTGGTCGCAGAACAGTGTAAGCCCACGCAAAATCAAGCGTTTACCGCGTTACCGGTCCCAAAAATGAAAACGGCCCCGGGTCATTGCTGACCCGGGGCCGTCGTCCTGTTCCCCAACAGGACGGCGTCGCGCGCTACCAAAACCCGGCGCGGCGGCGTCGCCTCAAAACCTATGGCCCGTTCTCGCCGAACGACGGGCCGCGCACAACGTGACGGCCTGTCGCAGGAGAATGACGCCTGCGTCATATAACAAAGCTCCACCAAAAGCGCTGGTCAAGTGATGACACCGGTATCATAACTGCGCCAGCACCGCGCCGGCCAACGGCGACGGGGGTTTCGGCAAGGACCGACCGGGAGGAAGACCAGGAACGCGAGGACTCGGAAGGTCCTCCCCGCTTCCTCTCCCGGCCGCCCTGCCGCGTCCTTGCGTCGCGGAGGTCCACGGCGTGAAAGTCCCTGGGAGAGTCTCGTCGCCATGCCGCTTAGCCCCCTCACCCGCCGCCGCCTGCTGGCGACGACCACCGCCACCTTCGCCGTCGCCGCGGCCATGGCCCCGCTGAAGGCCCTGGCCCAGGGCGTCGCGCCGTCCAAGGACCAGGTCCTGGCGACGATGAAGAAGGCCACGACCTTCATGGCCGAAAAGGCCGCCTACGAGGGCGGCTATGTCTGGAGCTATCTGCCCGACTTCTCGCGCCAGTTCGGTGAGATGGAAGCCTTCCGCACCATGATCTGGGTGCAGCCGCCCGGCACGGCGACCATGGGTCACCTGTTCCTGGACGCCTACCACGCCACCGGCGACGAATATTACTACGAGGCGGCCAAGAAAGCGGCCGGCGCGCTGATCAAGATCCAGCATCCGGCGGGCGGCTGGAACTATATGGGCGACCTGGCAGGGCCCGCGTCGTTGCAAAAGTGGTACGACACCATCGGCAAGAACGGCTGGCGGCTCGAGGAATTCCAGCACTATTACGGCAACGCCACGTTCGACGACGAAGGCACCGCCGAAAGCTGCCAGCTGATGCTGCGCATCTATCTGGAAAAGAAGGACAAGGCTTTCAAGCCGGCGCTGGACAAGGCCATCCAGTTCGTCCTCGACGCCCAGTATCCGAACGGCGGCTGGCCCCAGCGCTTCCCGCTGTCGGGCGGCTTCGAGAACAAGGGCCACCCCGACTACACCGGCTACATCACGTTCAACGACGGCGTCGTCGACGAGAACATCAAGTTCCTGATCATGGTCTGGCAGACCCTGGGCGACAAACGCGTCCTGGATCCGATCAAGCGCGCCATGGACATCTACATCGCCGCCCACCAGCCGATGCCGCAGCCCGGCTGGGGCCTGCAGCACACCGTGGCGGATTTGAAGCCGGCCGGCGCGCGGACCTACGAGCCCAAGGCCTTCGCCAGCCACACCACGGCCGGCAATCTCGAAAACCTGATGGACTACTATCAGCTGACGGGCGACCCGAAGTATTTGGACCGCATCCCGGAGACCATCGACTGGCTGGCCGGCCTGAAGCTCGACGACAAGATCGCCCCCGGCAAGCCGCGCTATCCGACCTTCATCGAGATCGGCACCAACGAGCCGCTGTACGTGCACCGCCGCGGCTCCAACGTGTTCAACGGCGAGTACTTCATCGACAAGCACTGGGAGAACACGATCGTCCACTACTCGTCGTTCCGCTCGGTCGCGATCGACAAGCTGCGCAAGCGCTACGAGACGCTGAAGGCCACGCCGCCCGAGGTGGTCAGCAAGGACTCGCCGCTGAAGGTGAAGGGCGGCAGCCGTCCGCTGCCCCGCTACTTCACCACCAAGGACATCTCGGTGTCCGACCTGAACGTCGGCGCCCTGAAGACCAGCGACAAGACCACCGACGCCGACGCCGCGGCCCTGATGGCCCAGCTGAACGCCGAGGGCTGGTGGCCCACCGAGATGAAGGCGGTCAGCAACCCCTATATCGGCGACGGCTCGACCACCGTGACCCCGGGCGAGTTCTCCGTGACCCGCGTGGGCGACCCGACCGACACCTCGCCCTACATCGCCGACGTGCCCAAGCCGGGCATCTCGACCGGCGCCTATATCGAGAACATGGCGGCCCTGATCCGCTACGTGACCGCCTAGCCGACAAAGGGACACGCGCGTCCGCGCGTGTCCCCGTCAGCGGCCTTCGCGCAGGGTCAAATGTCGCACCGGGACGAAAACCGGGCCGTGGAGAGCATATTCCTAACCGTTTGGCGCTAGATCGACCGTGTAACGCGGGAGGCGCCTTCGCCCATGCTGGACAGGCTTGGCATTCTGGACGATCGGGTCGACGAGGTCGCCGTGGCCAGCCGGCGCTCGCGCCCGCAACGCCTGATCATGGCCGTGTTCATCACCGGCTTTCTGCTGTTCAACCTGGGTTTCCGCACCGCTCTGCTGTGGTTCGCCGCGGTGCTGTTCGCCGACGCCTACGGCGTCGCCATCACCCGGTTCGCCGAGTGGCGCGGCGCCGGACCCAGGACGCTTCGCGCCGGCTACGTCTCGGCCGTGGTGGTGATGGTCGGCGTCTGGACGGCCCTGGCCGTGGTGCTGTGGCTGTCCGACCATCCGGCCCTGCGCTTCGCCGCCATCTGCCTGACCGCCGGACAGTTGATCCACGCCCAGGCGGTGACGTTCCGCTCGCCCACGGTGTTCGCGTTCGACGCCGGCCTTCCGGCCCTGGCCCTGGCCGGCATGCCGCTGCTGCTGGGCGGCTATAGCGGCTGGTCGATCCTGACCGTGCTGATCGCCGTGGCCCTGGTGCTGCTCTACACGGTCTCCAGCGCGGCCGTGAACGCCCGGCGGGTCACCGCCCTGGAGGCCGCCGAGCGCACGGCCATGTCGGCAAGCGCCGCCAAGTCGGCGTTCCTGGCGATGATGAGCCACGAGCTGCGGACCCCGATGAACGGCGTCCTGGGCATGGCCCACGCCCTGAACGCCGGCCCGCTCAACGACCAGCAGGCCCGCCAGGTCGACATGCTGCTCCGCTCCGGCGAGGGCCTGATGACCATCC
>NZ_JBFTZS010000159.1:0-9304 GCF_056406675.1 Caulobacter sp. P1_B12_2
CCCTTGCGGCGTGTCCCCAATCGTGGGCTCCGCGCGAAGTCAGGGGACACGCCGCAAGGGCGTGTCCCCGTTTTGCCCACCCACCGACACACTCCCGAGACATTGCATCGGTTTCGAACGGCTCTGCTTATCGAGGTCGATACCTAGGGGTCATCCAGGAGCCATGGCGGCGCTCTAGCCAGGGACGGCACGCATCACAGGCCGTCCATGTCCCGCAAACTCCTCGCCACGGCCGCCCTGGCCCCTCTGCTGATCTGTGGAGGTAACGCGGTCGCCGAAACCCAGGTGACCAGCAGCGCGCGCACCGCGCCGATCGCCACCTCGACGGCCAATTCCGGGGCCGCCGACGACGTCAAGATCACCAGCGACGGCGCGATCACCCCGACGGTCTCGGGCGCGATCGCCACGCTCGACAGCGACAACATCCTGACCAACGCCGGCGCGCTGCAAACCGTCGGCGTCTCGGACTCGATCGGCGTGCTGGTGCTGGGCGGCCATACGGGAACCCTGCTCAACAGCGCCACGATCAGCCTGACCGAGGACTACGACTATACCGACGACGACAGCGACGGCGACTATGACGGCCTGTTCGCCAAGGGCTCGGGCCGCTACGGGATCCGGCTGACCGGGACAGATCCGTTCGTCGGCGCGATCACCAACGACTCCACCGGCGTGATCACCATCGAGGGCAACGACTCGGCGGGCATCAGCCTGGAGGCGCCCCTGACCGGCTCGCTGGTCCATGCCGGATCGATCAGCGTGGTCGGCGACCGCGGTTACGGGATCCACACCGCCGGGACGGTCAGCGGCGGTCTGACCAGCACGGGCTCGATCAGCGTGCTGGGCGCCGGCACCGTCGGCCTGGCGGTCGATGGCGACGTGGGCGGCGCGGTCGTCATCCAGGGCTCGGTCTATGCGACCGGCTACCGGGTCACCAGCCGCTACACCGACCCGGACGACGAGGCCCTGCTCGACGCCGACGACCTGCTGCAAGGCGGCGGCGGCGTGAAGATCACCGCCGACGTGGCCGGCGGCGTGCTGCTGGACGCTCCGCCCACCGACACCAACGACGACACCTCCGACGACGAGGACGGCGACGGCGTGACCGACAGCAGCGAGGGCACGGCCTCGATCACCGCCTACGGCTCGGCCCCGGCCTTGCTGATCGGCTCGGACACCCGGGCCGTGACCCTGGGCGCGGTGGGAGCCGGCGACGACGCCTACGGCCTGATCATCAAGGGCTCCGTGACGGCCGGGGGCATCCACGACGGGATCAGCGCCACGGGCGTCCAGATCGGTGGCGACGCCGGCCAGGCCACGATCATCACCGGCGGGATCAAGGTRACCAACTCCATCTCGGCCAGCGCCTACGAAGGCGACGCGGTGGGGCTGAAGCTGAACGCCGGCGCCGTGGCCGACACTCTGTGGAACACCGGCGCGATCAGCGCCTCGGTCACGGGCGACACCGCCGTCACCGCCAAGGCCGTCAGCATCGCGGCCGGGGCCAGCATGACCAGCCTCACCAACGCCGGCACGATCACCGCCACCGTCGGCGGCGAGGGCGGCTCGGCCTACGCCATCATCGACGAAACCGGCGGCCTGAAGACCATCACCAACACCGGCGCGATCGCCGCCTATGTCGTCGCCACCGACGACGAATACGACACCGACGACACCGACACGGACGCCGGAAACGAGGTTATCCACGGCGTGGCGACGGCCATCGACGTGTCGAGGAACACCACCGGCGTCACCATCGTCCAGACCGGGGTCAATGACGGCGACGATCTCGACGACGACGTGGCCGACACCGATACGGACGGCGACGGCGTGGACGACGCGGACGAGCCGTTGATCCGCGGTCGGGTCCTGCTGGGCTCGGGCGCCGACAGCCTGTCGATCCTGAACGGCGGCCTGATCGGCGACGTGTCGTTCGGCGACGGCGCCGACAGCCTGACCATCGATGGCACGGGCTACATGATCGGCGCCCTGCGCGACAGCGACGGCCTGCTGGACATCAGGATCGGCAACGGCTCGCTGGGCCTGACCAACGCCGAGACCATCAAGGCCACCAGTCTCAGCCTGGGCGCCGACAGCGTTCTGGTGTTCACCGCCGACCCCGCCGCAGGGACCCAGACCAAGCTGGTGGTCGACACCGCGACCATCGAGTCCGGCGCGACCCTGGGCCTGAACCTGACCAGCCTGCTGACCGCGCCGACCACCTATACGGTGATCCAGGCCGGCAGCCTGACGGCGGGCGCCATCGACCAGGACCTGCTGGGCCACGCGCCCTATCTGTACGTCGCCAGCGGCTATGCCTCGGGCAACGACGTGCTGATCGACGTGCGGCGGCGCACGGCCGCCGAAGCCGCGATGTCGGCCAGCCAGACCAGCGCCTATGACGCGGTGTTCGCGGCCCTGTCGAACGACACCGACATCGCCGGCGCCTTCCTGAACCAGAGCAGCCGCGACGGCTTCTTCGGCCTGTACGACCAGATGCTGCCCAGCCAGGGCGAGGGCCTGTTCTCGGCCTTGCAGACCGTGCAGCAGCAGATCTCGGCGGCCACCGCCAATCGTCCGGACGTCGGCGACCGCTACGGACCCGACAGCGTCTGGCTGCAGGAGATCAACGCCCTGGTCCGCCGCGAGGACGGCGACACCCAGGGGTCGGACACCCAGGCCCTGGGCATGGTGGCCGGCTACGAGGCGATGGGCGACGCCGGCGGAGCTCTAGGCCTCACCCTGGCGGCGGTCAGCCTGGAGGAGCACGACACGGTCGCCAAGCTGGGCGAGAAGACCACCGCCTCGATCCTGCAGGCCGGGCTCTACTGGCGGCGCTCGGTCGGCGGGTGGCGGTTCAATCTGGGCGGCGGAGCCGGTTACAGCCGCTTCAACGGCGACCGCGGCTTCGTCAGCGCCGACATCAATGGCGACGGCACGGCGGACGTCAGCCTGACCAACACCGCCGCCTGGAACGGCATGGTCGCCAACGCCTTCGCCGGCCTGGCCTACGAGGCGCGGATCGGCGAGGTCTATCTGCGTCCCGAGGGCCGGCTGGACTATGTCTGGCTGTGGGAGGGCGAGCGCCGCGAGCACGGCGGCGGATCAGGCTTCGACCTGACCGTGGCCTCGCGCAAGGCCGACAACCTCAGCGGCGACCTGGGCCTGGTGCTGGGCCGGCAGTACGGCAAGGACGTCTGGGTGCGGCCCGAGCTGCGGGTCGGGTATCGCCAGACCCTAGCCGGCGCCATGGGCGACACCATCGCCAGCTTCGCCGGCGGCTCGGCCTTCACCCTGGCCGCCGCCAACGACAAGGAAGGGGCGGTCACCCTGGGCTTCGCGGTCCGCGCCGGCTCGGCCCTGTCCTACGTGGCCTTCGAGGGCGGGGCCGAGGCCTCGCGCAAGCAGACCAAGTACACCGCGCGGCTGACCGGAAGGGCGATGTTCTGACCATGGACAAGCGGATCCTCGTGCTCGATGGCGATCCCGTCGCCCGCCACGACATGACCGGTCTGCTCAGCGGCTACGGCCTGACCACCCTGGGCGCCGGCAGCGCCCGCGAGATGGAGCAGATCCTGCGCGAGACCCAGGTCAATCTGGTGATGCTGGACATGATGCTGCCCGACGCCTCGGGCCTTTCGGTCTGCTCGCGCCTGCTCGGCCTGCCCGTCCCGCCGGCCATAATGGTGGTCTCGGACTCGGGCGAGGAATGCGACGTGGTCGTGGGCCTGGAGTTCGGGGCCGACGACTATGTGATCAAGCCCTATCGCCCGCGCGAGCTGCTGGCCCGAGTCAGGGCGGTGCTGCGTCGCCACGACGACGTCCGCCCTGAGGAGCCGGTCCGCGACGCGCCGGCCGTCTATCGCTTCGAGGGCTGGCGGCTGAACGTCGCCACCCAGGCGCTGTTCGATCCGCGCGGCGCGCCCGTGCCCCTGTCGACCGCCGAGTTCCTGGTGCTGTGGGCCCTGGTCGCCCGGCCCAGCCAGGTGCTGACCCGCGACGAACTGCGCCAGGGCCCGCCCGACGCCCACGCCCGCCCCGCGCCACAGCAGGTCAATGTCGCCATCAGCCGCCTGCGCGGCAAGCTCGCCCGCATCGACGGCGGCGCCCACCTGATCCGCACGGTGCGCCATGTGGGCTACATCTTCGYGGCGCGGGTGGATCAGGTGCAGGAGTAGGTCCTTAGCCATAGAGGTTGTCATCCCGGACGTAGCGCAGCGAAGATCCGGGACCGCCGGAAGCGCGGCGCTCAGGCGTCGGTCCCGGATCTGCGCGCTGCGCGCTTGTCCGGGATGACAGCTTTCGAGTTTCACGCCGCCGCATGCGCGGGCCGGTACCGCGCCGCGTCGGTGACGTATTCGGCGTGGCCGTAGCGGGCCAGCAGCTTGCGCACCCGGCGCACCAGGACCGCGTCGGCCGCGTCGCGCAGCACCGGCACCTTGTCGGCCGCCTTGAACGCCGCCATCCGCGCGATCACCCCCAGGGCCACGGCCGCGAAGACCAGCCGGTCGGCGGGGTCGACCTGGACGCCCATCCGCGCCGCCGCCGCCCGGTCGCCGTTCATGAAGTGGCGCAGGAAGAAGGCCTTGGCGAAGCGACGCTCGATGCGGTCGTGCAGGCGGTTGGCGGGCGACCGGTCCGGCGGCAGATAGGCGGCCAGGGTGGCGCGGACCAGCGCCCCGCAGGTCTCGTCGTCGAAGCCCTGGCGCAGGGTGCTGTTGCGGGCGGTCATGATCCGCACCACCCCCTCGGGCGTGTCGGCCAGCAGATCCTCTGGCAACCCCAGCAGAAAGCAGCGATAGCGCGCCAGCTCGACCCTGGCCCGCTCCTCGCGCGTGAACTGGCGGCGGCCCTGGCCCAGGATCTTGAAGGCCATCAGGAACACCGGGATCAGGCCGGCCGGCATCTGGTCGACCTGGGGGATCGGCACGCCGTAGACCGACACGTCCCAGCGGCCCGAGCGGATGGCGTTGAACCGCACCATCGAATGCATCAGCCGCACCATGGCGGCGGCCTTGAACCCCTGTCCGTGCCGCTCCAGCGCGCCGGGCAGCACGGTGGTGGCGAAGAAGGTCGCCGTCTCGTTGACCCGGCGGGCGGCGGTGTCGCTGCTCAGGGTCCCGGTCAGGGCCATGGGCAGGGCCGAGTACTTGTTCAGGAAAGTCGCCACGAACGCGCCCCGGATCGCGAACGGCGCCAGGTGGGCGGTGGCGTTGAGGTCCAGCCGCGCCCCTTCGCGCACCAGGTCCATGTCGACCCAGCCGGGCGTGGCCTCCATGTCGGCGATGAAGGCGGCCAGCTGCGGCGGCGCATCGGCCACGGCCGCGACGCCGTGCTCGCAGGCCGTCGTCAGCATGTCGATCAGCCGGCGAAAGCCGTAGGTCGGGATCAGGGCGGCGTAGGCGTCGGCGACGATGTCGCCCAGCATGGTGTAGGCCTGGACGCGGTCGAGGTCGTCCTGGGTGACGGTCACGCCCAGCGGCGCGCGGTCGCGGACCACCGCCTTGGCGGCGTCCAGCGTGAAGCGTTCGGGCACGGCGTCGAAATCGACGTTTCCGTACAGCGCCGGCAGCAGCGTCTTCTGCGACGCCACCTTGGCGCGGACCTGGTCGATGGAGAGGCTCATCGGGCTCCTGGGGTTGCCGAACCCGCTGTTTCCCAAAGGGGTCAGCGCGGATCCTGGTGTCGCCGATCAGGTTATGTAAGCGTTGTTCAGGTTCCTACTCGCCTTCCCGCCGCCGGCGGGAGACGTCGCATGAAGGGTCGCAAGTGTCTGAAAGACAACGCCGAACACCGCGCCAGGCCCGTTCGGAATCGACGATCGACGCGATCCTCGACGCGACCTTTCAACTTCTCGAGGCCGATGGCGCGGGCAAGCTGACCACCAACCACATCGCCGAACGGGCCGGCGTCRGCATCGGCACCCTCTACCAGTACTTCGGCGGCAAGCAGGACATCCTGGCCGCGCTCGCTCAGCGCCGCGCCGCCAGCGTGCGCGACGCCATCGCCGAGACGGTGATCGAGCGGCCGGAACTGGGCAGCGTGCGGTCGATCGTCCGGGCGCTGATGCGCGGCTTCCAGGGCTCGCCCGCCACCGGCCAGGTGCTGTTCGACGCGCTGTTCCAGAAGGGCGAGGACGGGATGCTGATGCATCACCATCGGGCCTTCATGGCCTCGATCGCCGGCAAGGCCCAGCTGGAGATCGCCCTGACCGACGAGTCGGCCTTCGTCCTGACCCACGCCGTGATCGGCCTGCTGCGCGCGGCGGCGGCGGAGAAGGATCTGGGCCTGGACCCGGCCGCGCTGGAGGACGAGCTGGTGCGGCTCATGGAGGCCTATGTGGCGGCGTTGGCGGCGGCGCCGCGCCCCCTTGCCGCGACAGACGAGCCGTAATGTTTCGGATCGATGCAGTCCTGTTTCGGTCCGATACAAAACCCTATCCAAAACGGCGCCGGAGGCCCTGGAAGGCCGCCMCGCCGCGACGCTTCGCCCATGGCGAAAGGTCCCGGCCGCGCCATATTCTGGGCGTATGTCAGCCGCCATGATCCAGCCCGCGCTCGCCGAAACCGCCACCGTCCTGCTGGTCGAGGACGACGACGTGCTGCGCCGGGAGATGGCCGCCTATCTGGACGCCCAGGGCTACACCGTGCGCCAGGCCGCCAGCGTGGCCGCCGCCCGCGAGGTGATGGAGACCCGGCCCGTCGACGTRCTGGTGCTGGACGTCAACCTGCCCGGCGAGAACGGCCTGTCGCTGTGCCGCCAGGTCTCCGGGACCAACGGCCCGGCCATCCTGCTCCTCAGCGCGCTGGGCGATCCGGTGGACCGCATCGTCGGCCTGGAGCTGGGCGCCGACGACTATGTGGTCAAGCCGATCCCGCCGCGCGAGCTGCTGGCCCGGGTCAAGGCCCTGCTGCGCCGCCGGGCCGGGGGCAAGGGTCCACGCAGCGACGTGCGCCTGTTCGCCGGCTTCAAGCTGGACGTCGCCGCCCGCCAGCTGACCGCGCCCAACGGCGTGCTGCTGCTGCTGACCCCGGGCGAGTTCACGATCCTGTCGACCCTGGTCGATCATGCCCGCTCGGTGGTGTCGCGCGACGAGCTGCTGACCATCATCGCCGGCGAGACGGTCGAGAACCTGGGCCGCCGCGTCGACCTGCACATCAGCCGCCTGCGCCGCAAGATCGAGGCCCAGTCCGACGAACCGCTGATCCGCACCTATCGCGGCATGGGCTACATGCTGGACGCCAGGGTCACGATCGAATGATCGCCCGGGGGGGCCTTCCGCGTCGGTGGCCCAGCCCGCCGATCGCCGTCCAGGTGATGGCCCTGCTGCTGGCGGGACTGGTCGCGGCCCAGACCGTGACCCTGGGCCTGACCGTGCTGCTGCCCCCGGCCCCCGCCATGCATCACAGCCTGGCCGACATCGCCGCCGGCCTGCGCGGGGCCGTGCCCGACAGCGACGCCGACCGGCCGCTGGTGCGCACGGTCGAGACCCAGCCGCCCAGCCTGCTGAGCCCCGGCTGGGTAGCCTCGGAGCCGGCCAGCGCCGATCTTGCCCGCTTGCTGAACGTGCCGCGCCAGGATGTCCGCCTGCTGTTCTACGCCCCGCCGCCGTTCGCCGGCGCCGAAAGCCGCCGTCCCGGCCATCCGCCGCTGGCCCTGCTGTTCACAACCTACGCCGAGGCCCAGACCCTGCCGCCGGGGCCGGGACCGGGCGGCGTGGGCGAACGCGGCATGGCGGGACCGATGGGCGCCATGGGGGGCGGCGTCCAGGTTCGCCAAGGCTTTCCGGGATCGTCGCCTGACGCGGGGATGCGCGCCGCCGGCGCCCAGCGGGTGTTCCGAACGGACGACGGCCCCGGCATGGGCGCCAGTCAGCGGACCTTCAGCTATTCATCGGCCGCCGCCGACCGGGACCGCGCGACCAATCCGCTGTTCGCCGCGCCGTTCCGTTCGCGGGTGATGACCCTGCCCGACTCGCTGCGCGGCGTGGCCAAGCCCGCGCCCCCGCTGGACCCGGTGGCCGACGCCGCCGCGCGCGAGCCGACCCTGAAGCGCCCCCCGCCGCCTCAGCCCCTGGCGCCGGCCGTCCCGGTCACCGAGCCGGTTCAGGCCGCGCCGCACGTCGCCCTGCCCGCGTCCACGCCGCCGGCCGCGCCCAAGCCTGAACCCGAGACGACGGCGGGCCGCCCCCTGGCCGCGCCGGCCGCCCGCAACCTGTTCGGCCTGGCCCCGCCGCCGTTCATCGAGGGCGACTTCGTGGCCGCCCTGCGGGTGGGCCCCCATCAGTGGGTGACCCTGCGGCCCCAGCCCRAGGCCTTCCCCAACAGCTGGCAGCGGCGAGTGCTGATGTGGTTCGCCCTGTCGCTGGCCGTGGTGGCGCCGCTGGGCTGGATCTTCGCCCGCCGCCTGGCTGCGCCCCTGGCCGGCTTCGCCCTCGCCGCCGAGCAGCTGGGCCGCGACCCGGCCTCGCCGGTGATCGTCGCCGACGGCCCCGCCGAGATCGGCCGCGCCGCCCGGGCCTTCAACGCCATGCAGGGCCGGCTCAGCCGCTACATCACCGACCGCACGGCGATGATCGGCGCGATCTCGCACGACCTGCGCACGCCGCTGGCCCGCCTGCGATTTAGGCTGGAGCGCGCCTCGCCCGCCCTGCGCCGCGAGATCGGCCAGGACCTGGACCAGATGGAGGCGATGATCACCTCGGTGCTGGCCTTCATGCGCGAGGACGCCGAGGCCGGGGCCCGCCAGCGGGTCGACCTGCGCTCGCTGCTGGAATGCGTGATCGACGAGGCCGAGGTCACCGGCGCCGACGTCGCCCTGGCGCCCGGCGAGCCGGCCGAGGTCGAGGTCTCGGTCCTGGGCCTGCAGCGCGTGTTCGCCAACCTGGTGGACAACGCCGTCAAGTACGGCGACAGCGCCCGGGTGGCCCTTCACGTCGAGGGCGACGAGACGGTGGTCGAGATCCGCGACCGGGGTCCGGGCCTGGAGCCCGCCGAGTTGGAGCGGGTGTTCACGCCCTTCTATCGCGGCGTCGAGGCGCGGACGTCGAGCAAGCAGGGCGTGGGGCTGGGGCTGTCCTCGGCCCGCTCGATCGTCCGCGCGCATGGCGGCGACATCCGGCTGATGCTGCCGGGCGACGGCCTGCTGGTGCAGGTGCGGCTGCCGCTAGTCGGGACGGTGGAGGCCAGGCCGCCGGTGCGGTTGCAGGCGGCGGAGTAGAGGGCGCTTCCACTCCGCTCCACGTTCCTTTCAGTCGTCATTCCCGCCCTTGTGGCGGGAACCCCTGGTTCAGCCGACGGTGAGA
>NZ_JBFTZS010000160.1:0-9266 GCF_056406675.1 Caulobacter sp. P1_B12_2
GATGGACACCGTCCTGAACCTGGGCCTCAACGACGAGACCGTCGAAGGCCTGGCGATCCTCTCGGGCGACCGCCGCTTCGCCTATGACAGCTATCGCCGCTTCATCCAGATGTACTCGAACGTCGTGCTCGACCTGGAGCATCACATGTTCGAGGAGATCCTCGACGACCATAAGGATCGCCTCGACATCACCGTCGACACGGCGCTTACGGCCGACGACTGGGCCGCGGTGATCAAGGACTACAAGGCGGCCGTCCGCGACGCCCTGGGCAAGCCGTTCCCGCAAGATGCTCAAGAGCAGCTGTGGGGCGCGATCGGCGCGGTGTTCGCCAGCTGGATGAACGACCGGGCCAAGTTCTATCGCCGCATGCACGACATCCCCGAGGCCTGGGGCACCGCCGTCAACATCCAGTCGATGGTGTTCGGCAACATGGGCGAGACCTCGGCCACCGGCGTGGCCTTCACCCGCAATCCGTCGAACGGCGACAGCCGGCTCTACGGCGAGTTCCTGATCAACGCCCAGGGCGAGGACGTGGTGGCGGGCATCCGCACGCCGCAGTCCCTGACCAAGGCCGCCCGCGAGGAGATGGGCGACGTCTCGCCTTCGATGGAAGAGGCGATGCCGACGGTGTTCGGCCAGTTCAAGACCGTGGTCGAGACGCTGGAGCGCCACTACCGCGACATGCAGGACATCGAGTTCACGGTCGAGCAGGGCACGCTCTACATGCTGCAGACCCGCAGCGGTAAGCGCACGGCCAAGGCCGCCCTGAAGATCGCCGTCGACATGGCCGCCGAGGGCGTGATCAGCCGCGAGGAAGCCATCGGCCGCGTCGAGCCGGCCTCGCTGGACCAACTGCTGCATCCGACCATCGATCCGACCGCCCACCGCGAACTGATCGCCAAGGGCTTGCCGGCCTCGCCCGGCGCGGCCACGGGCAAGATCGTGTTCGACAGCGACGCCGCCGAAAAGGCCGCCGCCGCCGGCGAGGCCGTGATCCTGGTGCGCGAGGAGACCAGCCCCGAGGACATCCACGGCATGCACGCCGCGCGTGGCATCATCACCGCCCGGGGCGGCATGACCAGCCACGCCGCCGTCGTGGCGCGCGGCATGGGCCGGGCCTGCGTCAGCGGCGCCGGCGACGTGTCCATCTTCCCCAAGGAAGCTTTGTTCCGGGTGCGCGGCCGCGACTACAAGGCCGGCGAGACCATCACCATCGACGGGTCGACCGGCGAGATCCTGGTCGGTTCGCCCAAGATGATCGAGCCCGAGCTGACCGGCGACTTCGCCACCCTGATGGAGTGGGCCGACGGGGCGCGGCGCATGAAGGTCCGGGCCAACGCCGAGACCCCGCTGGACGCCAAGACCGCTCGCGGCTTCGGCGCCGAGGGCATCGGCCTGTGCCGCACCGAGCACATGTTCTTCGACGACACCCGGATCGCCGCCGTGCGCGAGATGATCCTGGCCGACGACGAAGCCGGCCGCCGGGCCGCCCTCGCCAAGATCGCGCCCTTCCAGAAGGCCGACTTCGTCGAGCTGTTCACGATCATGGAAGGCCTGCCGGTCACCATCCGCCTGCTCGACCCGCCGCTGCACGAATTCCTGCCGCACACGGAAGAAGACGTCGTGGCGGTGGCCAAGGCCACGGGCCTCGACGCCCAGAAGCTGATGCAGCGGGCCAAGGAGYTGCACGAGACCAACCCCATGCTGGGCCATCGCGGCTGCCGCCTGGGCGTGTCGTATCCCGAGATCTACGAGATGCAGGTCCGGGCGATCATCGAGGCCGCCTGCGACATCGCCAAGTCGGGCAAGACCGCGCCGATCCCCGAGATCATGCACCCGCTGGTCGCCAAGGGCGAGGAGATGAAGTACCTGCGCGACCTGACCGACCGCACCGCCAAGGCCGTGCTGGAAGAGCAGGGCGTGGATCTTCAGTACACGGTCGGCACCATGATCGAACTGCCGCGCGCCGCCCTGCGGGCCGGCGACCTGGCCGCCAACGCCGAGTTCTTCAGCTTCGGCACCAACGACCTGACCCAGACCACCTTCGGCATCAGCCGCGACGACGCCGGCAAGTTCCTGGGCGCCTATATCGACAAGGGCATCTTCGACAAGGACCCCTTCGTCAGCCTCGACCAGGAAGGCGTCGGCGACCTGATCCGCATCGCCGCCGAGCGCGGCCGCGCGGCCCGTCCGGACGTCAAGCTCGGCATCTGCGGCGAGCATGGCGGCGATCCCGCCTCGATCGCCTTTTGCGAGACGGTGGGCCTGGACTACGTGTCGTGCTCGCCCTACCGCGTGCCGATCGCCCGTCTGGCGGCGGCGCAGGCGGCGCTGGCCAACAAGGGCTGAGACCCTCTGATCGCCGGGCGGGCCTCGTCCGTCCGGCGGTGACAGCCTAGAGATGCTGGACAGCGAACCGGCCGGCGCCTATCCGGGTATCAAGACTACTCGGAGGGACGGATGGCCTATCTGCGCTGGCGACGGTTTGTCGAACTGGTCTCGCTGGACCGTCCCGCGGTCGGCGAGTTCTTCATGCGCAAGCGCCACAAGCCGATCGTCGCCGCGCCCGTCGAGAAGTGGGATCGCGAATATCGCGACGGCGTCTACGACCGCTTGGCCAGCTCGGATCAACGCCACCATCACCGCCTGCTGGCCGCCATGATCGCCGACCGCTGGCCCAATCCCCGCGTGCTCGAGATCGGGGCCGGGGAGGGCGTGCTGTTCGAGGCGTTCCGACCCCATGCCCCCGCGCGCTATGTCGGCGTCGACTTCTCCGCCCCCGCCGTCGAGAAGGGTCTGGAGCGCCTGTCGGCCGAGCGCGCGGCGGGACAGGTCGACCTGCTGCTCGGCGACGGCCGCGCCTTCCGCACCGACGAGACCTTCGACGTCGTGGTGTTCTCCGAATGCATCGAGCATCTGGGCGAGGTCGAGGACCTGGTCTCGCACTACACGCCCAATCTGCGGCCCGACGGCGCGGTGGGCCTGACCATGTGGCTGGCGCTCAAGCCGCTGCGGCTGTGGCATCGCCTCAAGGCCCTTGGCCGCGTGCTCGACGAGGCGGTGGTCAACACGCCCTGGGGCGGCGGCTGGCTGGTGTCGGTGGTGCGCCCGGCGGCGACCAAGGCGATGGCGCTGCTGATGACCCTGTGGGCGATCGCGCCCACCGACGCCTTCGCGGCGCAGAGCCTGGACCTGCCGCTGTCCATCGACCTGGCTCGCGCCGCCGTCGAGGCCTGCGCGGCCAAGGGCGCGGCGGTCAGCGCCAGCGTCGTCGACGACAAGGGCAATCCGCTGGTCGTGCTGCGCGCGCCCGCCAGCCCCAAGCCGCCGGTCGCCGCGCCGCGCAAGGCGGCCACCGCCGTCCAGTTCGACGCGCCCGGCAGCGCGATGGAGCCGCGCGAAAAGGCCGATCCCGCCTTCGCCGCCCTGATCAAGGCCGAGCCAGAGCGCCTGAACCCGCACGGCGGTTCTCTGCCCCTGCACATGGACGGCAAGTTGGTGGGCGGCCTGGCCGTGGCCGACACCTCGCACGAAACCGCCGACGCCTGCGCCCGTGAGGCCCTGGCCAAGTTCGCCGGCAAGGTGAACTGAGCCTTGGGTCTGGTGAAGGACATGTGGCGCGTCGGCCTGGTCCGCGCGCCGATGGCCGACCTGCTGAAGCCCGGCGCCCTGGCCGAGCATTCGGTGACCTGGGTCCCCGATCCGGGACCGCTGTGCTTCCTGGCCGACCCGATGGGCGTGTGGCGTGACGGGCGGCTCTACGTCTTCGCCGAGATCTACGATTATCGCGACCGCGTCGGGGCCATCGAGGTGCTGACCTTCGACGCGGACCTGAACCTGCTGAGCCGCGAGCCGGCGCTCAAGGAGCCCTGGCACCTGTCCTACCCCTTCATCCTCGAAGAGGACGGCGAGACCTACATGCTGCCCGAGGCGCACAAGTCGGGACGGCTGACCCTGTATCGCGCCGAGGACTTTCCCACGAGATGGACGCCGGTCCAGACGATCGACCTGGACCGGGTGGCCATCGACGCCACGCCGGTGCGCCACGACGGGCGGTGGTGGCTGTTCTACACCCCGGCCACGACCAAGGCCGAGAAGGTCAGCGCCCTGCACGTGGCCTGGGCGGACAAGATCACCGGTCCCTGGACGCCGCATGCCGGCAATCCGGTGCGCTTCGACCCTTCCAGCTCACGCCCGGGCGGCACGCCGGTCGTCGTCGACGGCGCGATCGTGCTGCCGATGCAGGATTGCCGTCGGACCTATGGCGGCGCCATCCGCGCGCTGCGGGTCAGCGTCCTGACGCCGGACCGTTTCGAGGCCGAGGCCGACGAGCCGATTCTGCCGCCGCCCAGTTTCGGCCGCCTGACCGAAGGGCTGCACACCCTGTCGGCGGCGGGGCCGATCACGCTGATCGACGCCAAGCGCTTCGAAGTCTCGCCGCGCTCGCTGGCGCTCGACCTGCGCCGGGAATGGCGAAAGCGCRGGCCGGGAAGGGCGCGAAGCGCTTGATCGCCGCCGCGCTGGTCCGCTTGGCGACCACGGCGTCGAACACGTCCAGATAGGCCTCGGCGATCGGCCCCAGCCGGTAGGCGGCGACGGACCGCGCCACGGCGCGCGGATCGGCGGCCGGCGCCGCGAGCACCTGCCGCAGGCCCTCGGCCAGACCCTCGGCGTCGCCGATCGCGGCCACGCGGCCGTTCAGGGGATGGCTCAGCAGTTCCCGCGCCGCGGGGGTGCAGTCGGTGCTGACCACGGGCCGCCCGGCGCCCAGCGCCTCGACGATCACCGCCGCATAGCCTTCGTAGAACGAGGTCAGCAGGAACGCGCGGGCGGTCTCCAGCCAGGGCCGGATGTCTGGAACATAGCCGGGCAGGCGCACGCGGTCGGCGACGCCCAGTTCGGCGGCCAGGGCCTCCAGATCGGCCCGGCGCTCGCCTTCGCCGACGATCACCAGGGTGGCGTCCTTGTCGTCCAGCCGGGCGAAGGCGCGCAGGGCGACGTCGAAACCCTTCTCCTTGACCAGCCGGCCGGCCGCCAGGACGACCTTGCCGTCGGCCGGCGGGACGAAGGCGTGGTCGTCGTCGTCCAGGGCCGGCAGGCGGATGCACTGGGTGACGCGACGACCCAGGGTGCGGTTGGCGTCGGCGGTCATGCTGTCCGACAGCGAGATCGCCCGGTCGATGCGCCGCAGCTGCCAGCGGGTCTTCAGATTGTAGGGGATCTGGGCCAGGGCGCTTCGGCCGTGCCGGTACAGCGGCGTGCCGATCTGGGCGACCACGCCGGGCCGCTGGTCGGCGGGCAGGGCGTCGAGGGCCGGCAGGACCGGCCAGTGATAGTTGCCGGGCACGAACAGGATGTCGGGCCGCCGCTGCGCCACGAAGGCCGCCATGGCCTTGCCCAGGGCCTTGCGTGAGCCCTTCGCGCGCGGAATGGGCGGATTGGCCTCGACCACCTCGACGTCGGCGTGGATCAGGTCGGCCAGCGGCCCCTCTCGCGCGCCGCAGAACAGGGTGACCCGCCGCCCCAGCGCCGCCCAGCGGTTGGCCAGCCGCACCGCGATGCGTTCAGAACCGCCCAAAGGCAGGTCATGCAGCACGATCGCGATCGTGCGCGCCTCGTCGCCCATCTTAGCAGGTCCCCCGACCTCGACATCATGGCCTGTCGGGCGCGGGCGAACCGCGGACTTCCAACCTCCACTAAGGGCTAGACGTCGCGAGCGGGGTGGAACCGGAAAGATTTGGCGCCGGGGCGCAATATTTCGAAACCTGGCGGATCGCGCCGTCAGGCGGCCGGGGCGGCCCTCTCGCTCCACAGGTCCAGATCGCTCTCGCGGCCGATCAGGGCCAGGCCCGAGGCGATGGATTCGAACTCGCCGCCGCTCTCGATCTTGGCCTCGCCGAACCGGCGCAGGAAGATCTCGCGCACGGCCGGAACGAACGAGCTGCCGCCGGTCAGGAACACGCGGTCGACGCCGTCCGGACCCAGGCCGGACCGCTCCAGCGCCTGGTCGACGGCGGTCTCGATGGCCTTGAGCTCCGGGGCGATCCAGCCTTCGAAGTCGGTGCGCTGGACGGGCTTCTCGATCAGCACCGAGCCGGCCTCGAAGCGGAACGTCGCCTGCTCGTGGCTCGACAGCGCCTCCTTCAGCGCCGAGACCGCGCGGTAGAGGGCGTAGCCGTGGTTGTCGTCGAGCACCTCGATCAGCCGGGCGATCTTCTCCGGCTCCATGGCGGTGCGCTCCAGGGCGCGGATGTCGCGCATGTCCTTGGAGGCGCGCAGCAGGGCTAGCTGATCCCAGCGGGCGAAGGCGGTGTAGTAGCGCTGCGGCATCGGCAGGCGGTTGTCGAAGGCGCGATAGAGGCTGCCCTTGCCCAGTTCGGGCGAGACCAGCTGGTCGATGATCCGGTAGTCGAACGCGTCGCCGGCCACGCCGACGCCCGAGCGGGCCAAGGCGGTGGAGCGCAGTTTCCCGTTGTCCCGCTCGAACCGCACGATCGAGAAGTCGCTGGTGCCGCCGCCGAAGTCGGCGACCAGCACGGTGGCGTCCTGCGTCAGCTGACGGGCGAAGAAGAACGCCGCCCCGACCGGCTCGTAGGCGTAGCGGATGTCGGTGAAGCCCAGGCGCTTGAACCCGGCCTCGTAGCGCGACAGGGCCAGGGCCTCGTCGGGATTGCCGCCGGCGAAGGTCACGGGACGGCCGACGATAACCTGCGGCGGTAGACCCTCCATGGCCGCGCCGCCATGGGCCTTCAGCTTCAGCAGGAAGGCCGACAACAGATCCTCGAACAGGTAGCGCTTGTTGAGGATCTTGGTCTCGGTGAAGGCGGCGCTGGCGGCGAAGGTCTTGAACGACTGGATGAAGCGGGTTTCCAGCGGGTCCTCGACATAGGCCTCGATCGCCCAGGGACCGGCCTCGGTCACCAGTTCGTTGGGACGGCCGTTCAAGCCCATCACGGCATGGAAGCTCAGGGCCGAGCGGAAGGCGAAGATGTCGCCGCCGGCGGCCGGGAACTTGATCAGCGTGGCGGGACCATCGCCGTGGGTCATCGAGACCACGGTGTTGGTCGTGCCGAAATCGATGCCGATCGTCGTTTGGGGAACGGACGTCATGGAAGCGCCTGGACGGGAGGAGGGCAGGGTTCCTAACCCCCCAGGCGCTGACGTCAAGCGCGGGGCGATGCTTTCTGCCAACGGCTCTTGGCGAACGCCGCAGGATGGCTAAGCCTTGGGCATGCATCGCAGACGATTCCTCGCCGCCACGGCCGCCGCCGCCTTCGTTCCCGCCGTGTCCCGCGCCGTGACCCCGGACGGGACCTTCATGGTCGACAGCCGCGTGCTGGGCGGCCAGCGCCGGGTCAATATCGCCCTGCCGCCCGGCTATGCGGGATCTAAGCAACGGTTTCCGGTGCTGTACCTGCTCGACGGCGGGACGGTGCAGGAGGACTTTCCCAAGATCACTGACTTCGTCGCCCAGATGATCGCCGCCGGGACCTTGGCCCCGATGATCGTGGTTGGGATCGAGGGCGTCGATCGCAAGCACGACCTGACCCACCCGGCGACCTTCGCCGACGACCTCAAGCTGCTGCCGCAGTCCGGCGGCTCCGCGGCCTATCGCCGCTTTCTGATCGACGAACTGCAGCCCTGGGTGAAGGCGCGCTACCGCGTGAACGGCCAAAGCGGCCTGATCGGCGAGTCCCTGGCCGGTCTGTTCGTGGTCGAGACCTTCCTGCGCGAGCCCAAGGCCTTCGACGCCTATCTCGCCGCCAGCCCCAGCCTGTGGTGGGACGACCAGAGCCTGTCGCGCGAGGCGTCTTCCTTGCTGACCAACGGAAAGTTCGGCGGGCGCCGGCTCTACCTGTCGATCGGCGATGAAGGCACGACGATGCAGGCGGGCGTGGATCGGGTCGTCGCGGCGCTGAAGGCCAAGCCGCCCAAGGGGCTGGCCTGGCGCTACGAGCCCATGCCGAAAGAGCACCACAGCACCATCTACGACCCCTCCGCCAAGGCCGGCCTGCCCTGGCTGTTCCCGCCGCGTTAACGCGTCTTTCACGGGGCAGGGCAGAGAATTCCCCCAAATACGACACTGGCCGCGCGTGTTTCAGCGTTCAAGGCCTGACGGGGGAAGCCATGGGTCTCGACGACCTCAAGATCTCGACCAAGGTCCTGCTGCCTGCCGCCATCCTGGCCGTCGCCGTTCTCGGCTGCACGGGCATGGGGGTCTGGCAGCAGAAGAGCCTGCAGGACGCGACGCGGATCCTGGTCGAGCATCGCTCGCCGGCCGAGGTGCAGTCCGCACGCTTCAGCCGCCGCCTGAGCATGATGGGCCACGCCGCCCACCGCGTGGTGACCTACGAGGGAACCTCCGAAGCGGCCCAATCGGCGTCCAAGGATCTCGACAAGGTCTATGGCGAGGGCAAGGACAGCCTGGACAAGATGGTCAAGGCCGACCCGGCCATCGGCCCGGTCGCCGACGGCTTCCGTCAACGCATCGACACCCTCTACGCCGACGGCCGCGCCGCCGCCGATCTTGGCCTGGCCAATGATGACACCGGTGCCATCGCGCGCCTCTCGGCGCTGGATCCGGCCATCGAGAGCCTGTCCAAGGACGCCAAGGCCTGGGGCGACGGCTATCACGTCGAAACCGACGCCCTGGTGGCCGGCGCCAACAAGAAAGCCAATCAGGGCGCGCTGCTGACCATGCTTCTGGGCGTGGCCGCCGCGATCGGCGGCATGGGCTTCGCGCTGTGGATCGGCGCGACCAAGATCTCGCGTCCGGTCGCGTCGCTGTCCAAGACCATGACCACCCTGGCCCAGGGCGAATTGGACGTGACGGTGGCCGGCGCCGGCCGCAAGGACGAGGTCGGGCTGATGGCCCGCGCCGTTCAGGTGTTCAAGGACAACGCCGTGGCCCTGCGCACGTCCGAGGCCGAGCAGCGGCGGATCAGCGCCTCCAGCGAGGCCGAGCGCCTGCGCAACGAGGCGGCCAGCCAGGGCGCGGCCCAGGACCAGGCCTTCGTCATGGAACGGATCGCGGCCGGCCTGGCCCAGCTGTCGCGCGGCGACCTGACCGTGCGCGTCGTCGATCAGTTCCCCGAGGGCTATGGTCAGCTGCGCACCGACTTCAACGGCGCCATGGACCACCTGGACCAGGCCATGGGCCAGATCCTGACCGCGGTCGGCGGCATCGGCCGCAGCTCCGACGAGATCACCGCCGCCGCCGACAACACCGCCCACCGCAGCGAGCAACAGGCCGCCAGCCTGGAAG
>NZ_JBFTZS010000161.1:0-9209 GCF_056406675.1 Caulobacter sp. P1_B12_2
CCTCGTAGGTGACCGAGCGAGGATCAAAGACGAGCTGCACCACCTCGGTGTGGCCCGTGCGGCCGGTGCAGACCTCCTCATAGGTCGGGTTCGGCGTGATCCCGGCCGCGTAGCCGGCGGCGGTGACGTAGACGCCGGGGACCTTCCAGAACACCCGCTCCACGCCCCAGAAGCAGCCCATGGCCAGCACCGCCACCTCCATCCCGTCGGGATAGGGCCCCTTCAGCACATGGCCGTTGACGAAGTGCTTGAGCGCCGTCGGGATCGCCGCCGCGCGCCCCGGCAGGGCGGTGTCGACGGTCGGGATTTCGAGCGATCTGGGGGAAGACGGCATGGCTTGGCCTCGGCGACGAACTTGGCGCCCAACATAAACGCCTCGTGGTCCCGTTTCACCACGTATGGCCGCTTGCTCCCGCAACCTTCCTGAGTATATTGCGCCCCTTCCAGCGACGGGGGCCTCAACCGCCTTCGACTCAAGTGCGCATGGTGAGGTGGCCGAGTGGTTGATGGCGCACGCTTGGAAAGCGTGTTTAGGTGAAAGCCTAACGAGGGTTCGAATCCCTCTCTCACCGCCACTTCCCTGGCGCCTCTCGGTCCGAGCCTAGCCGCGCCGGCTCAGACTTTCCGATGCTCGGCGAACGACCGGCTTCCACCCTCCAGCACGAAGTCAGGACAACGGTAGTCGCTGATCGTCCGTGCGTCCTTGCGCCCGATGGGATCGGCCGCGGTGATCGACCAGGGCCCCGACGACGGACAGTCGTCGGGGCCCTGCTGCGACTCTAGCGCGCGGCAAGAATTCCCGGCTATTTCGGCGCCGACGGCGCCTCGCGCGGACCGGACGGCGCGTGTTGCGGCAAGCGCGGCAAACTGCCGATCATGCCGTCGGGACGCGCCTTGGCGAGCATG
This sequence comes from Caulobacter sp. P1_B12_2, assembly GCF_056406675.1. NCBI lineage: Bacteria > Pseudomonadati > Pseudomonadota > Alphaproteobacteria > Caulobacterales > Caulobacteraceae > Caulobacter > Caulobacter sp. P1_B12_2. The sequence continues at coordinate 907 of NZ_JBFTZS010000161.1, forward strand.
CGCTGATAGGCTGGCCGCGCCTCGATCCTGGCCTTCCAGGCCGCGACGTTGGGAAACTGCGACACCTCGACCAGGTTCAGGCCCGTGGCCGCGTTGAGCGGGAACATCATCATGATGTCCGCGCCGGAGAACGCCGCCCCGCCGAACCAGGCGTGCTGACCCAGGAAGTTCTCCGCGAACTGAACGACGGCCTCGGAGTCGACGAGACGCGAGCGTTGCTTGGGGGGCTGCGCCATCCAGGCTCGATAGTCCGAGAACAGGCGTGCGGCCAGGCTGCCCTCGGCGAAGTGCATCCACATCAGATAGTCGGGATAGTCGCGGCTCTCGAGCGCGGGCTGGAGCTTTCCAGGCGCATGGCGGTTGAGGATCAGCTCGATGATGGCGCCGGACTCGACCAGCACCTGATCGCCGTACTTGACGGTCGGCGCCATCGGAACCACGGGGCTGAATTCGCGGATCAGCGCCATGGAGCCGGCCAGGTCGCCGCGCTTGAACTTCAGCTCGTAGGGCAGGCCGAGCTCTTCCATCAGCCAGACGACGCGCTCCGATCGGCGGCCTTCGAGGTGATAGATCGTGACCGGCGGCATCGGCGCGGCGGGCTTGGCGCTGGCCTTCGACGCCATCAGCGGCGCGGCGGCCAGACCGGCCAGAGCGCCCAGCGACGCGCGGCGTCCCATAAGCTGTTTCATTCGGCTCTCCTTGAAGGGGGCGTGGTTGCGGAAAAAAGGGGGACGAGGCGTCGCTTGGCCACGTCGCTCGCGCCGACGCGGGTCGCCTCGTCCCAAGGCGCCGATTGCAAGGGCGCGGCGCGAGCAGGGTCTAGAAGGCGACGTCGAGACTGATCCCGACCCGACGCACGGAGTCCGGGCTGAAGTACTGGACGTAGCCGCCCGGATTCAGCGCGGTGACCGGCGAAGGCGTGATCTGGGCGGCGTAGCGCTTGTCGAGCAGGTTGCTGGCGTACAGCGCCACGCTCCACGCCTTGTTCGGCGCCGAGACGCCGAGACGCCCGCCCAGCAGGCCATAGGCTTTCTGGATCGTTCCCGGGTCGCCGCTGATGGCGTAGTTGATGTCGCTCTGCCAGTTCCAGTTGGCCTGGACGAAGCCGCGCAGATCCGGCGTCAGGGGCCGTTCGTAGACAGCGCTCAGGCCGTAGACCCATTCGGGCACGCCGGCGATGCTGAGACCCTTGGCGTTGAAGAAGCCGTCGAGCGAGGCGGGGTTGGCCGGCGGCGCGCTGCAAGGGCCGCCCTGGGCGATCTTGGGCTGGCCGAAATAGCACTGCACGCCGTTGAAATCGGCATAACGGGCGTGGGTGTAGGCCACGCCCGCGGTGATGCTGAGGGCGGCCGTCGGTCGCGCCATCAGGTTGGCCTCGACCCCGCGCGTCTCGATCTCGCCGGCATTGGTGATGCGCGACGAATAGGTGGCGCTGGTCAGGTCGGAGACCTGGGCCTGGAAGTTCTTGATCTTCGTGGCGTAGACGTCGGCGTTGAGGATCAGGCGACGATCCAGGAACGCGGCCTTCACGCCGACTTCGTAGCTGGTCGGGATCTCGGGCTGGACCCGCTGATCGGCCAGGCTGTTGGCCGCGCTCAGACCGCTGAAGCCGGGGCCCTTGTAGCCGCGCGACACCGTCGCATAGGCCATGACGTCATCGTTGAAGGTGTAACGGGGACCGACCCGCCAGGAGACATTGGTGTTGTCGACGGCCTGGTGCAGATCCAACGTGATCGACCCGGGAATGTAGACCGCGCCGGGCGTCGGGGCCCGGTGATAGTCCAGGGTGATCTCGTCGCGCGTGACCCGTGCTCCGGCGATCAGGTCCAGCTTGGGGGTGATGTGCAGGCCGACCTGGCCGAAGCCCGCGAAGCTGGTCGAGTTGATGTCGTTGACCGTCGAGGTCTCGAAGATCGTCCCCAGCGGCGCGCCGGGGATGATCGGCACCACCACGCCGTTGGAGGCCGGCACGATCCAGCTGAGTTGGCCGCGCTGACGGATCAACGACGAGGCTTTCGAGTGATAGACATAGAGGCCGGCGACATAGTCGAAGCGCTCGCCGATCGGCGAGGTCAGGCGCAGTTCCTGACTCAGCCAATCGGTCTTCCCTGCCCCGCCATTGACGTCGACATAGCTGACCGGCGTCAGGTCGCCGTCATAGAAGGCCTGGCGCTTGACCGAGCGATAGGCGCTGATCGAGGTCAGGGTCAGGTCGCCGAGATCGTAGTCGATCTGGAGCGTGCCGCCCTGGGCGGTCGATTTGCCCTCGGACGGGCCGTTGGCGGCGACCTGCAGGTTCTTGGGCCCGGCGACAATGCCGTAGCGGGCGTTGGTCACCGCCGGCGCGTAGCCCGGCGTGACCTTGCGCCAGGTCGACGAGCAGCAGAAGGCGTCGTTGTCGGTGCGGTCCGCCGAGAAATAGACGGTCAGGTCGTCGCTGGGCCGCCACAGGAGCTTCAGGGCCAGGGTGCTGACGTCCTGAGGATCGGTGAAGACGTTGTCCTTGGCGACATTGCGGATCAGGCCGTCGCGCTCATTGTGCGTGGCCACCAGGCGCAAGGCGAGCGTGTCGCCCAGGGCCACGTTGCCGATGGCCTGCAGGATCTGCTCGCCGCGCTCGCCGTACTGGACATGCAGCTCGCCGCTGTTCTCGTTCAGCTTGGGCCGGTTGGTGATGAAATGCACCAGGCCCGCGGACGCGTTCTTGCCGAACAGCATGCCCTGCGGGCCGCGCAGGATCTCGACCCGCTCGATATCGGCCAGAGTGGCCAGGCTGGCCGGGTCGGCCAGCACGACGCCGTCGACGACCGTGGAGATGCTCTGCTCGATGCCCGCCGAGAAGCTGCTGGTGCCGACGCCCCGGATCGTCAGCCCCGAGGCGCTGCTGCTCAGGCTCTGCTTGAACCGCACGCTGGGGTCGATCAACCCCAGCTGCTGGGGCTGGGTGATGTTCATCGCCGCCAGCGTCTCGCCGCGCACGGCGGTGATCGCCAGCGGGACGTCCTGGACGTTCTCGGCCCGTTTCTGCGCGGTGACGGTGATCTCGTCGATCGTGATGACGGCGCTGGCGGCGGGCGTGGTCCCGGCCTGAGCGGCGGCGGCGCCGGCGGCGAACAGAGAGACGGCTCCGACAGCCGCTCCCACAAGCAGGTCAGCCTTGAGGGCTCGCGACGGGCGCGATTGGATAGGCATGGACGCGTTCCTTCCTTGAGCCGCTGGGCGGCTTCTTTTGTGGTCTGTCAGGGCGCAAGCCATCGTCGCCGCGGACTTTGGCGGTCGGCGAAAGCAAGGGGCGAGGCTGGGTCGGCTCGCCGCTGCGATGGATCGGCGTCCGGGCCCGGGACGCTTAAGTAACGCTACCGTCACTTAATGGGCGTGGCAATGCCTTTTGAACACCTGTTCGTCAGGCCGCCGCGCTCGGCCTTTCCGCGACGCGATCGCGCCACGCCGAGACGCGAGCGCAGTCTTGCGGGATCGGCACGCCGATGGTCTGGCCGAACTCGATGGTCGTCAGGGCGATGATGTCGGCCATGCTGTAGGCGTCGCCCGCGATGAAGGCGCGATCACCCAAGTCGTGGTCCAGCCAGCGATAGACCCGATCGGCGTGCGCGCGGTTGGACTCGCCGAAGTCCCTGTACTGGGTCAGCAGGCCCGCCGTCAGCGGATGGGTATGGCGCCAGATGTGGGCGATCGGGGCCATCAGCTGCAGTTCGATGCGCCGGATCCACATGTCGATCGTCGCCTGCTCCTTCGGCGTCGCGCCAAACAGCGGCGGCAGCGGGTGCAGGCCTTCGAGATAGCGGCAGATGCTGACGCTCTCGCTGAGGAACGAGCCGTCGTCCAGTTCCAGGACGGGCACCTGGCCCAGCGAGTTCTTCTCCAGGAAGTCGTCGGCCTTGTGAGCGCGCTCGCGCAGCGGCACCCGTTCCTGCTCCAGCGCGAGGCCCTTCTCGGCCAGGAAGATGCGCACCCGTCGCGGATTGGGCGCGGGGTTGTCTTCGCCATAGAGCTTCATGCGCGGTTCCTCTCGCTCGGTGTCGCCACCGTTCGCGAGATCTCAGCGCCTCGCTCATTAAGTGACGGTATCGTTACTTAATGAGCTGAGCAACCCACCATTCGGCGGATCGGCCTAGGCCTTCTTGGCGGGGCGGGGCTCGCCATACTGCTTGGCCAAGGCCTTGGCGCCGGCGACGACCGCCAGGGTGATGGCGTCGATCATGGCGTCGTCGTCGCCATCGCGGGCGTCCAGGGCCCCCGCCGTCCCCGCCACCATGAACCAGGCGTATTGCTTGGCCTGGCGCGGCGGCAGGCCGAAGGCCCTCTGCAGCCCCAGCGCCCAGCCCTCGGCGTCGGCCTTTCGGTTGGTCCGCGCCCGCTCCGCCAGAGGGCCGCAATCCCGGACCAGGCGAACGAACAGTTCGCCCCGTTCGTCGGCGCGCCGGCACCAGTACTTCAGGGCTCCACGCACCCAGTCCTCGAAGCTGGATCGCGGTCCCACCTCGCTGGCCAGACGCTCGACATAGATCTGGGTTTCTCGATCGAACAGAGCCGTCAGCAGATCGTCGCGGTCGGTGAAGTAACGATAGCCCAAAGCCTTGGTGACGCCTGTCAGATGCGCCACGCCGTCCATCGTCACCGCGGCGACGCCCTGCTCGATCACGATCTGGGCGGCCGCGTCGAGAAACCGTTCGCGTCGTTCAGCGCCTTTCAATCGTGTGTTGGTCATTGTCGTTTCAAACTCCGGGCGCCTCCTATTGGCGTGGCGAAACGGAAGATGGCAAGGGCAAGGACCCGGGGCGCCGGCGATCCAGGACCAAAGGCCCTGGACGCAAGCCGCCTCCGCTAGGTTTGCGAATAGGCGAAAGCCCCCTTCTGTGGCGTTCCCCGATCCCGCATCAGGTCATGCCCGATCTTGTCGGGGTGGACCCCCTCGGCCGTCAGGACGCCCTTGATCGATGCGCCGGCCGCGTGAGCCTTGACGATCGTTCGCCCCAGCAGCACGTCGTAGTCGGCGCCGACCGGGGTCACCGAGATCGCCGCATAGTCGGCGTGGGTGTCCTGGCTGCCGCCGCCGCCCGCCTCGGCGACAAGGTTGATCCCCAGCGGGGGCGCCGCCGCCAGACGCAGGGTCGAGGTCCCGCCGGCCGTGACGGCGTTGACCAAGGTGGTGGAGAACGGATCGACCTTCCACTTGGCCGGATCGGTCCCGCAGACCACGTCATGCACCACGAGATGCCCATCGATCCCCGCCGGATTGGTGACGATCCAATCGTTGATTTGCGACCAGATCGACGGGACCGGTCCGAAGGCCGCGCTGGCATAGTTCTGCCCCGCCTCGGTGGTCCAGGCCGAGGACCCCGCCGTGGTGACCGTGGTGAGCGTGGCCTGAATGATCGGCACGCCCGGGAAGCTGGCGGCGAGGAAGGCCCAGGTCGACTGAAACAGGGTCTGCACGGCGGCCAGGCTGGTGGCGTCGGCGGGGTTGTTGATGGTGTTGACGCCCAAGGTGCAGAGGATGTGCGTGAAGGGCACGTTGGGCAGGGCCTGCAGCGCGGCCACCCGCTTGCCGGCCCCAGCCGATCCGCCGCCCGAGGTGGCGGCCAGGCTGTTGCCCCGGGCCGAGGCGTTGCCCACGCCCATCCTTGCTCCGGCGGCGTTGTCGAGCATCTTGGCGGCCCAGCCCTGCAAGCCGCGCGCGTCGGCGACCAGCGCATTGTCCTCCCAGCCGACAGTGATCGAGTCGCCCCAGACCAGGACCACCGGCTCGCCCCGCCAGCCGTCGCCGACGACGAAGGTCGGGCCGTACGAGGTGCGCTTCGTGGCGCCGCCGGTCGGGGCGGCCGTTCCAACCGCCGAGACCAGGCTGGTGGAGGCCGAGGCGACACCCTCGCCATTCTGGGTCTGCGGGGTAAGGCCGCCCAGCGTCTGGTTGGCGGTCGTCGGCGCGTTGAAGGCGAAGTCCAGCTTGACGGTGTCGGTCGGACCGGCCGGCGCCGCCAGCGCCAGGAGGTCGCTCCAGATGGTCGTCCCGCTGGCGACACTGGCGCTGGCCGAGGTCGAATAGAGGAGCGGCTGGGCCGCGCCGCCGTTCACGAACAGGCTGGTCGCTTCCAGATTGGTGGCGTTGCCCAGGGCGGTTTCGGCCGGCGTCGAGAAGTCGGCGTACCAGCCCGTCCAGGCCGCCATCAGTTTGGTCACGGCCCGCGACAGCGGCAGATTGAAGACGTTGCGACGGAAGCGGTTGGTCCCCGCGGTGGATTTCTGCGCCTGAGGATAGAACCGGGGCGACACCAGCATGAGCGGCGTGACCGGCAAGGCCGAGCCGCCGTTGACGACATACTCATCGGCCGCCGCCGGCCGTAAGCTCAACGTCTGATACTAAGCGTTGGTCGCCAGATAGCCGCTGGGCGCGTGCAGGATAACATCCGGGCAGAGAACCGAAATCGCACCGGTTCCCCATTGGGTCACCGTGCAGCCGAAGCCCGCCGGCAGACCCGCCGGAACCAGCAGCGAAATTGGCGTGGAGGCAGTGAAGATCAGGGACCGCCCCATATCCACCGACTGCAAGACGTAGTTGGGCGCGGCGATCCGCTTGGGCTGAAGGCTGCGCGTGTACCGGCGCACCGCCGCGGCGGCGATCTTCTTGGCGACCGGCGAGCCGGCCGGGTCGTCCAGGATCGTCAGCAGGTCGTCGTCACTGAGGTCGACCGCCGTGGGCAAGCCGGCGACGACGGTGGGATCCGATCCGCTCTTGCCGATCAGGCTGACGCCCGACGGCCATGCGCCGGCGGCCTTGGGACCATAGATGGCCCAAGCCGTCGTATCGATCCAGAAATCACCATCCGCGCCGTCGCCCGCTGTTGGCGGCGCCGTTCCGTTGAGCAACATGATCCCACCCCGGCCTCGCGAACCGACCAGCGAGACGCCAGCCCCCCAGCCCGCATCGGTTTCAAACCGTACAGACGTATAACGGTAGCAGCCAGCTGGCACTCATCCGCGCGGCCCCCTCAGAACCCCCGCTCTTCCAGCCACCCCTCCACCGCCGCCACCGCCTGGGGCAGCAGGTCCGGGCGTTCGATGTAGTAGTGGTCGGCGCCCTGGATCTCGACATAGCGCTTGTCGGCGCAGCCCAGGGCGTCGAACAGGCGGCGGGCGTGGCTGGGGGTGCAGGCGAGGTCGGCGGTGTTGCTGATCACCAGGGTCGGACAACGGATGTTCGCCGCGTTGAGCACGCCGTTGGCCCGGCTTTCGTCGTAGCTCCATTGCGACAGCCACGAGCGCAGGGTCGTGAACCGCGCCAGGCCCACCGGTCCGTCGTTGGCGATGCGCGGATCGCCCAGATAGCAGGTGTGCGGTCGCCGGTCGGACGGGTCCTGGGTCGGGTCGGTCCAGCGCACGTCGCACATGGTGCCGTGCACGACGAACGGCCGCTCCATGTCGGGATCGACAGTCTTCAGCTCGTCCAGCGTCGCGCGGACCCGGGCGGTGATGCGGCGGTTGCGGGCCAGCTGGGCGTGGCGGAACACCGTCACGAACGCCTCGTCATAGGGCGGCTGGTGCGGACAGTCGGGGGCGTAGATGTCGAGGGCCGGGTCGCGGTCGAAGGGGCGGTCCTCGTCCAGGATCGAGGGATCCAGCCATTCGGTCAGGGTCACCGAGCGGCTGATGTGGGCGGCCAGCAGCATGACTCCGTCGGCCGGCTGAAGCCCCGCCCCGACCAGGTCGACCGGGTCGCCGGCCGGGGTGTGGGTGATCGTCGGGGTCTCGGCCTGCTCCTGATAGAACAGCGACAGCGAGCCGCCGCCCGACCAGCCGCCCAGGATCACCTTGCTGTAGCCGAACCGGGTCTTCAGGTCGGCGATGCAGGCGCCCAGGTCCAGGACGCACTTCTCCAGGATCAAGGCCGTGTCGTTGCCTCGATACCGCGTATTGCAATAGACGACGTGCCGCCCCGCCCGGGCCAGGGCGGTGACCAGCGGCAGGAACGACCCGCCGCCGATCGGGTGGCTGAACAGGATCACCGTCTTGGCGTCACCCTCTTCCGGGCGAATACGCATGCACTCGACGAACACCTGGCCGTCGGGACCGCCATAGGTCTCCTTCAGGCGGGAGCGTTCGGCGTAGGCGTAGCCGTAGGGCTCGCGAACGATGCGCGTCGAACCACTGGTCACTTGCCGCCCCTTACGTAACCTCGTTATCTCAAGGCTGAAGGACAGGAAATTGTCCTCGGGGAAGTCAAGGGCGCCCCTTCGCGCCAACCTCCATCCAGCGAGGACCGCCGCCATGGCGCAGCATCCGACGGG
>NZ_JBFTZS010000162.1:0-9196 GCF_056406675.1 Caulobacter sp. P1_B12_2
GCGGTCCGGTGCTGTTCCTGACGGCCAAGGGCCTGAACCCGCAGGCCGGCGAGGCCTCGCCCCAGGGGCGGCTGCTGATCGGACGCGGCAAGGACTACACGCCGATCGCCGAGGATCCCAAGGCGCTGTTCGACCGGCTGGAAGGCTCGATGGCCGACCGGCGCAAGACCGGCTGGGCCATCGTCGAGGCCCTGCTGGAGCCCCAGAAGCTGACCCTGGACGGCAAGACCTACGACGTGCCCCTGTGGCACACCTGGTTCGAAGGGATGAGCGTCAATCCCGAGGTCGACCAGAAGATCAAGCTGTTCATCGCCCAGCTGGCGGCCTGCAAGGCCGACACCGCCTGCAAGAAGACCCGCGCCGAGATCGCCCACGAGGTGATGAGCCAGAACGGCGGCGACAAGAACCTGGTCCGCAGCCTGGTCTCGGCCAACCTGACCCAGGTGCTCAAGCAGTCCGAAGGCTTCGACCGCGGCGCGCCCGAGGAGGAGCTGGGCCGGGGCTTCACCCTGTTCAGCCCGTCGTTCGTCGAGCACGTGCTGGCCCAGGCCCAGGGCATCGAGACCTGCTCGAACAAGATCCCGTGGAACCAGCCCCCGCCCAGCGCCAGCCAGTTCTCGCCCTGCGTCGACGAGTTCCCGCGCAACGCGGTGATGGTCAAGACCAGCTGGGACCAGATCGACGGCGCCAATCCCCGGGTCAGCGCCCACGCCACCGACGCCGCCGCGGTCACCGCCGTGCTGAAGGGCGGAAGCTGGCCCAAGCCGACCCTGGAGCCGGTCGACCCCAACGGCATCTACACGGTGCAGACCACCGACGGGAAACTGTACGGCCTCAAATCGATCCACTTCTCGACCAAGGACACCCGCGAATGGATCTGGATCTCGCTGTGGTGGAGCCCCAAGCCCGACGAGGACTTCGGCCAGGACCGCCCGGCCGCCCTGGCCAAGTTCAACGGCGGGGTCTGGTCGCATTACAAGATGTGCATCACCACCGCCTTCAACGAGACCGACCCCAAGCCCTGGGGTCCGTACGAGAGCGGCCAGCCGGGGCTCTCGGCGGCGATCAAGGCCTCGTATGACGGGGCCTATGAGCAGCGGAACCCGTCGCCCTACGACAAGGTCACCACCTGGTGCAGCAATCCCAACCTTGAGCACCACACGGGCAACGGCCGCACCAACTGCATCGGCTGCCACCAGTATTCGGTGACCTGGAACGAGCTGAAGAACCGCGAGACGGCCTTCAACGACACCTACACCGCCTCGATGGCCGCCGAATATCCGCAGTACGGCCGCGCCCTGCGCCGCACCAACTTCCCGGCCGAGTTCGCCTGGTCGTTCGGCATGGAGTTCCAGGACCAGATCAAGGAGGCCCGGCAAGACCAGGGCTTCAACTGGTGAGCCCGTCGAAAGAAGGAGCAAGCGCTATGGTTTCCTACGCCGCCGACATCAAGCCGCTGTTCGACGCCCGCGACATCGGCTGCATGCGCCGCAAGGGCGTGAAGCTGGACGACTACGGCTGGATGTCCGACCCCGCCCCCGGCGACGGCTACGCCGACCACGCCAACGGCCGAAGCGTGTTCGACTACGTCCGCCCGGACGGCAACGAGCCCCGCATGCCGATGGGCGGACCCTACTGGGACGACGCGCAGGTGGCGCTGTACCAGCAGTGGATGGACGGGGGGTTCGGGGCTTAGAAATCCCTCTCGTTGTCATCCCGGAAAGCGCGCAGCGCTTGTCCGGGACCCAGGGTTGGCTGCACAGCATCGGCCCGGTCACCTGGGTCCCGGACAGCCTCTACGAGGCTTCCGGGATGACAGCGATTTGGGGAAGGCCAGCGAAGCTCATCCCCGCTCCAGCATCCCCCGCCTGGCCTCCACTGCCCCGCGTCCCTACATGCCCTAGCGTTGACGCACTCGTCTCCGCCCGGTACCGCCCCTGTCCATGACCGATCTGCCCACTGGCCTATCCGCCCTCGCCGACCGTTACGACGTGCTGCTGTGCGACGTCTGGGGGGTGATCCATAACGGGGTCGAGAGCTTTCCGGAGGCCTGCCAGGCCCTGGTCGAGTGGCGGGCCCACCATGGGCCGGTGATCCTGATCTCCAACTCGCCGCGCCCGTCCGAACACGTGGTCGAGCAGTTGGACCGACTGGGCGTGCCGCGCGAGGCCTGGAGCGCCTTCGTCACCTCGGGCGACGCCACCCGCACCCTGCTGGCCGCCCGCGCGCCCGGCCCGGCCTGGATCGTCGGCCCCGAGCGCGACATGCCGCTGTATGACGGCCTGGGCCTGGAGACGGCCGGTCCCGAGAACGCGGCCTTCGTCGCCGTCACCGGCATGGTCGACGACGAGAACGAGGCCCCCAGCGACTACACCGACCGCCTGGCGATCGCCGCCGCGCGCGGCCTGACCCTGATCTGCGCCAATCCCGACCGCGTCGTGCAGCGCGGCAGCCGGCTGATCTATTGCGGCGGCACGCTGGCCGACCTGTACGAGACCCTGGGCGGCCAGGTGCTGATGGCCGGCAAGCCCTACAAGCCGATCTACGACCTGGCCTTGGCCGAGGCCGAAGCCCTGAAGGGCGGCCCCGTCGACCGCTCGCGCGTGCTGTGCATCGGCGACGGCGTGATCACCGACGTCAAGGGCGCCCATGACGAGGGCCTGGCCTGTCTGTTCATCGCCAAGGGCATCCACGGCGCGGCCGCCGTCGGCGCCGACGGCAAGCTGGACCCGACCAAGGTCGAGGGCCTGCTGGCCGCCGAACAGGTGGGCGCCACCCACGCCATGGGCGATCTGGTCTGGTAGAGCGCGCGGCTCGCTTTAGTGAAGTTTGGCGCTAAGATTGGTGCAACGCACAAAAAAAGATGAGGGGCGCATGCAGGGACTGTTTCTCGAGGATCTGAGCGTCGGCCAGTCGGCCGAGCTGGTCCGCACCGTGGCCGAGGCCGACATCGTCGCCTTCGCGGCCGTGACCGGCGACAACAATCCGGTCCACCTGGACGCCGACTACGCCGCGGCCACCAGCTTCGGCGAGCGCATCGCCCACGGCATGCTGTCGGCCGGCTACATCTCGGCGGTGCTGGGCACCACCCTGCCCGGTCCGGGCGCGATCTACCTGTCGCAGTCCCTGGCCTTCAAGCGCCCGGTCAAGATCGGCGCGGAGGTCACGGCCCGGGTCACGGTCACGGCGATCGACGAGGCCAAGGGCCGCGTCACCCTCGACACCACCTGCCTGGTCGGCGGCAAGGCCGTGGTCGGCGGCGAGGCCGTCGTCATGGTCCCGCGCAAAGCCGCGTAAGAGGTATTCGATGCGTCTGAAGACGATCCACGGCTGGAAGGACCTGCCCGACAGCGAGCGGGGCGCCTGCGTGGCCCTGGGCAATTTCGACGGCGTGCATCGCGGCCATCAGCAGGTGATCGCTCAGGCCGCGAAAGCCTCGCTGGCCGACAAGCTGCCGCTGGGCGTGGTCACCTTCGATCCGCACCCGCGCCGGCTGTTCCGCCCCAGCGAGCCGGCCTTCAAGCTGATGACCCATCCCCAGCAGGCGCGCGCGCTGGAGGCCCTGGGCGTGGACCTGCTGTACCTGCTGCCGTTCGACTTCGAGATGGCCAGCTTCGGCGACCGCGAATTCGTCGAGAAGGTGCTCGTGGGCGGTCTGGGCGTGAAGCACGTGGCGGTGGGCTTCGACATCTCGTTCGGCCGCGGCCGCACCGGCAGCGCCGACCTGATGATGGCCTATGGCGAAGAGTACGGCTTCACGGTCTCGATGGCCGAGCCGGTCGCCAACCGCGACGGCGAGAAGTTCTCGTCGACCGGCGTGCGCGACGCCCTGCGCGACGGCCATCCCGAGGGCGCCGCCCGGATCCTGGGCCGGCCGTTCGCCATCGAAGGCGTGGTCCGGCGCGGCCAGCAGTTGGGCCGCCAGCTGGGCTTCCCCACGGCCAATGTCGAGGTCGAGGACTATGTGGTGCCCAAGCTGGGCGTCTACGCCACCCGCACCCGCCTGCCCGACGGCCGCGAAGTGCCCGGCGTGGCCAATCTCGGCAACAACCCGACGACCGGCGAGGTCGAGACCCGGCTGGAGACCTGGCTGTTCGACTTCGACGAGGACCTCTACGGCCAGGTCATCGAGACGGACCTGATCGCGTTCCTGCGCCCGGAGCTGAAGTTCGACAGCATCGAGCTGATGGTCGAGCAGATCCTGCGGGACGAGCAGGCGGCGCGGGCGATCGTGGCGCCGGCGTTTTGAGGTTTGATCAAGCGCATGGCGTGAAGGCCGGGCGGGGTCTAACGTGACGCATGGCAACGCATCTGAACGCTGACGACCGCCTCCTCATGGACCGCTATTTCGATTGCGTGCTCCTGCGCTATTCGGAGGGTGTCTACAATCTCGATACGGCCCGGGCCGAGCTGGCCGAGGCCTTTCTGCAGATGACCCGCGAGGAGCCCGGCTTCCGCACCCACATGCAGGCTGTGGTCGATGCGCGAGACGACGCCTAGATCTTGTCGACATTCGGAGATGATCCCCCCCTTTCAGTCGTCATTCCCGCCCTTGTGGCGGGAATGACGGACAAAGGGAAGAGTTCGGAGCTTGGCTGAACGGTCCAAACGCTGAATGTCGATAGACCCTGGGCGACACCGCCGACTGGCCAACCCGCGTTCAACCCGTTAACCTTTGCCGCACCAACGGGCGGGGGCCGGATGTTGAAAGCGCGCAAGTACGAGATGTTCGCCAAGGCGCGGCGGCCCAAGCTGCCGCGGCGTCATGAGATCTTGTCGTATCCGGACCTGGAGGCCGGGGGCGCCGCCTTCGTTCTGGATTCCGGCGGGGCTCCGCCTCCGTTCTGCGTGATCCCGCCGCAGGACAGCCTGCTGGACGCCTATTCCAACGCCGTGGTCCGCGCCGTCGAGGCCGTGGGGCCCAGCGTCGTGCGCATCCATCCGATGACCGAGGATCCGCGCATCCAGGGCGTCGGCTCGGGCTTCGCCATCGCGGCGAACGGCCTGATCCTGACCAACAGCCACGTCGTCCAGGGCGCCAGCCGCTTCATCGTCATCACCGCCGAGGGCCGCAGCGTGACCGCGCGGTGCGTGGGCGACGATCCCGACACCGACCTGGCCCTGCTGCAGCTGGACCAGCGGCTGGACCTGCCGACGGCCCGGCTGGGCGACTCCAAGGCCCTGAGGCGCGGCCAGCTGGTGATCGCCATCGGCGCCCCGCTGGGCTTCGAGGCGACGGTGACCACCGGCGTGGTCTCGGCCATGGGCCGGTCCCTGCGCGGCGAGCGCGGCCGGCTGATCGAGGACCTGATCCAGACCGACGCCGCCCTCAATCCCGGCAACAGCGGCGGCCCGCTGGTCAGCTCGGCCGGAGAGGTGGTGGGTATCGCCACCGCCGTGATCGCCGGCTACCAGGGCCTGTGCTTCGCCGTGGCCTCCAACACCGCCAGCTTCGTGATCGCCGAGCTGGTCGCCCACGGCCACGTGCGGCGCGGCTCGATCGGCCTGGTCGCCCAGCAGGCCCCGATCCCGCCCGGCCTGGCGCGGGCGACGGGCGCGACCCAGGGCTATGCGGTGTTCGTCGCCCAGGTGGACGCGGGCGGTCCCGCCGCCAAGGCCGGGGTGCGCGAGGGCGACCTGCTGATCAGCGCCGGCGGCGTTCCCCTGACCGGCCTGGACGACCTGTTGCGCGCGGTCGACCACCACAGCATCGACAAGCCCACGCCGTTCGTCCTGATCCGCCAGGGCAAGCTGATGACGGTGATGATTACCCCTCGAGCTCGGAAGCGTGGTTGAACATCGCCGAATGCCCGACAGGCGCGGGCAAGACCGTGTCCGTGGGGTGAAAAACCCCGGAGAACGTTGTTTTTCCCCATAGACGCAACCAGCCCGCGACCCTACACTTTTGGCGTCAGTGTTAGGGAGGCATTCACGTGCGGTCTGGGGTTCGAGCAAGACGCCTGTTGCGGAAGGCCTGGCGCGCCACACGCTTCCTCATGCCCCCCAAGCCGATCCTGACCTCGCTGGAGGGCAAGCTCCTCGCCTCCGCCTGGGCCCTGGCCGCCCTGACCACCCTCAGCGTCGCCCTCGCCCAGGGCCTGCGCATGTTCCTGCTCTCGGCCCTGGCCGTGCTGTTCGGCACCCTGGCGGCGCTGTGGATGCTGGACGGGCTGGCGCGGCGGTAGAGTCTCAAAGGTATGTTTTGGTTGTCATCCCGGACAAGCGCGAAGCGCGCCGATCCGGGACCGACGCGTGAACTCAGAGCTTCCTGTGGTCCCGGATCTGCGGCCCTTCGGGCCTTGTCCGGGATGACAACGTGGGGAGATCAATGCGAGCCCACGAATACGCCGTCTACATGATGGCGAGCGGCAGGCGCGGCGTTCTCTATGTCGGCGTCACGTCGAGCCTGCAGACTAGGACCCAACAGCATCGCGATGGCGAGTTCAGCGGCTTCACCCGCAAGCACGGCTGCAAGACGCTGGTCTGGTTCGAAAGCCACGACGACATCGAGGCGGCCATCCACCGTGAAAAACTGATCAAACGCTGGCGACGCGCTTGGAAGATCACGTTGGTGGAGGCCTCCAATCCGGAATGGGCGGATCTGGCGCCGGCCTTGCGAGGCGCCGAGCGGTTTCCCTGGGAGACGATGGCGGAGTTCCAGGTGGCGCTCGAGCCTGAGGCGATTGGACTGTTCGCCAGCGATGACGACCACTGGCCCCAATAGCTCTGTCATCCCGGACAAGGCCCGAAGGGCCGCCGATCCGGGACCGCCGGAAGCGCTGAGCTCACGCGTCGGTCCCGGATCTGCGCGCTGCGCGCTTGTCCGGGATGACAACCGTTAGAGATTGCAGAACGAAGCGCCGCTCTCCCCGTTTGCCCCTCCCCTCCGCCTCTGCTATCCCCCGCCCATGCCTTTCGTTCGGAAAACCCCGCGAATTAACCGCCCGGCGTGACGCCCGGACGAGTTTCCAGCGCGCGCCGGGACGACCACCCCGCAAACCCTTCCGAACCCCTACGCTGGATAGCTTCCCCATGGCCGACGACGCCACGACGACCGCCCGCGACTACCGCGAAACCGTCTTCCTTCCCGACACCCCGTTCCCGATGCGCGGCGGCCTGCCCAAGAAGGAGCCCGAGATCCTGGAGGGCTGGGCGGCCCTGTCCGACAAGGGCCTGTACGGCGCCGTGCGCGCCGCGCGCCAGGCCGCCGGCGCCCCGCTGTTCGTGCTGCACGACGGCCCGCCCTACGCCAACGGCGCGATCCACATCGGCCACGCCCTGAACAAGACGCTGAAGGACTTCGTGGTCCGCAGCCGCTTCGCCCTGGGCTACGACGTCGACTACGTGCCCGGCTGGGACTGCCACGGCCTGCCCATCGAGTGGAAGATCGAGGAAGAGTTCCGCGCCAAGGGTCGCCGCAAGGACGAGGTGCCCGCCGCCGAGTTCCGCAAGCGCTGCCGCGAATACGCCGCCGGCTGGATCGAGGCCCAGAAGGTCGAGTTCCAGCGCCTGGGCGTGCTGGGCGACTGGTGGAACCGCTACGCCACCATGGACTACAGCTCGGAAGCCACGATCGTGGCGGAGTTCCACAAGTTCGCCACCAGCGGCCAGCTCTATCGCGGCTCCAAGCCCGTGATGTGGAGCCCGGTCGAGCGCACGGCCCTGGCCGACGCCGAGATCGAGTACCACGACCACGTCTCGCCGACCGTCTGGGTGAAGTTCCCGGTCCGCGCCTATGACGAGGAGCACTTCGCCCTGTCGGGCAACGCGGCCGGCGACAACGTCTTCCGCCTGCAGCCCAACGACGCCAGCGTGGTGATCTGGACCACCACCCCGTGGACCATCCCGGCCAACCGGGCGATCAGCTTCAACCCCAAGGTCGCCTACGGTCTCTACGAGGTCGAAGCCATCGAGGAGAACCTCGAGTTCGCCCCGTGGTCCAAGGTCGGCGACCGCCTGATCGTCGCCGACAAGCTGGCCGAGGACGTCCGCAAGGCCGCCAAGGTCGCCCGGTGGCGCCGCGCCGAGCCGGTCGATCCGACAGGCCTGATCTGCGCCCACCCGCTCGCGCAATTCGATGAAGGCTACGGCTTCGACGTGCCCCTGCTGGCCGGCGACCACGTGACCGACGACGCCGGCACCGGCTTCGTCCACACCGCCCCCGGCCACGGCGCCGACGACTATCTGGTCTGGCTGAAGAGCGGCTACGCCCTGGACTCCATCCCCGACACCGTCGACCCCGACGGCGCCTATTTCCCGCACGTGCCGCTGTTCGCGGGCCTGAAGGTCATCGAGACCGAGGGCAAGAAGGCCGGCAAGTTCGGGGCCGCCAACGGCGCGGTCATGGACAAGCTGATCGAGGCCGGCAACCTGCTGGCGCGCGGCCGTGTCGAGCACAGCTATCCGCACAGCTGGCGCTCCAAGGCCCCGGTGATCTTCCGCAACACCCCGCAGTGGTTCATCCGCATGGACCAGGCCGTGCCGACCCTGGGCGGCAAGACCCTGCGAGWAGTGGCGGTGAAAGCCATCGCCGACACCGCCTTCCACCCCGACGCCGGCCGCAACCGCATCGGCTCGATGGTCGAGACGCGTCCCGACTGGCTGATCAGCCGCCAGCGCGCCTGGGGCACGCCCCTGGCCATGTTCGTCGACAAGGAGACCGGCGTCCCGCTGATGGACGAGGCGGTCAACCGCCGCATCCTGGACGCCATCCAGGACGGCGGCAGCGACGCCTGGTTCGAGCTGCCCGACAGCCACTTCCTGGGCGACCGCGATCCCGCGCAATACGAAAAGGTCGTCGACATCCTCGACGTCTGGTTCGACAGCGGGGCGACCCACGCCTTCACCCTGGAAGGTCGCAACGACAGCCGCTCGCCCGCCGACCTCTATCTGGAAGGCTCGGACCAGCACCGCGGCTGGTTCCAGTCGTCGCTTCTGGAGAGCTGCGGCACGCGCGGCCACGCGCCGTACAAGGGCGTCCTGACCCACGGGTTCACCCAGGACGAGAACGGCGAGAAGATGTCCAAGTCCAAGGGCAACACCGTCGAGCCCCAGACCATCACCAAGGAAAGCGGCGCCGAGATCCTGCGGCTGTGGGCGGCGATGGTCGACTATTCGGAAGACCAGCGGATCGGCAAGACGATCCTGGCCACGACGACCGACGCCTATCGCAAGCTGCGCAACACCACCCGCTACC
>NZ_JBFTZS010000163.1:0-9169 GCF_056406675.1 Caulobacter sp. P1_B12_2
CCTCCGCGACGGAGACGAGGTAGATTGTGCAGCCGGTTTGAGGTCCGAGGACTTGTGACGCTGATTATTTTTCAGGGCGTTGAAGGCGTTGGGCTTTCTCGTGGCGCTGGCGGGGATACACGCGGCTGGATCCCCGCAAATCCCCCCCTCCCAGAGGGAGAGGGGGAACGTCAAGTATTCGCACGTATTCGTCTATATTCATCGCGCACGGAAATACATCCGGCACGTCTTCGCCAACATCGAAAACTAGGTAAATGACCTGATTGACACCCCCAAACCCGGGGAGCAGGTTTTCGCCATTATGGCGCCGCTTGACGGTTTGCCGCCAAGCCGATCGCCATCCAGGATGGCCTCGCTATGCACAGTTTCACTTGCGCATCCCCCATCGGGCGGATGCGAGATCTCGCCGGCCACGGCGAGCGAACCCTCATGCCGCCTCGCCGGCGACACCCTGTCCAGCGAGGCTGGATCGCGGCCGGCGTCGCCGCCCTGGGCCTGACGCTGTCGGCGACGCCCAGCCTGGCCACCGATCTGCGATACGCACCGATGTCGCCCAACTTCGGCGGCTTCAATCCGGTGGCCTTCCAGATGGCCCAGTACAAGAAATCACTGGAGGCCGCGGAAGCGGCGGCCGAGGCCGCGGCGGCCCGCGCGGCGACGCCCAGCGATCCCAACCAGGCCTTTGTCAACGCCATCGTCTCGCAGCTCAACGGGATCGTCGCCCAGACCATCGCCCAGAGGATCGCCAACGCCCAGAACGGCCAGGCCGGCACCATCCAGTCCGGCTCGGTGACCATCACCTACATCAATTCGGACGGGCAACTGAGCGTGACCATCACCTCGCCGACCGGCACGACCACCCTGGTCATCCCCGCCGGCGGGGCTTGAACGTGCGGGGGGCCGCAGCGCTCGGCGGACTGATCGCGGCGACCGTCCTGGCCGGCTGCGTGTCGGCGCCGGTCACCCCGCCGCAGGTGGTGGTTCAGCCGCAGATCACCCTGCCGCCCGCGCCGCCGCGCGCCCTGACCGTCGGCGTCTACAGCTGCATCGACACCTCGGGCCAGCGGCGCCCGACCCGTCTGCCGCAGGAGCTCAGCACCGCCGTTCCCATGGACTGCACGCCGTATCTGATCGACGCGGTGCGTTCGGTGCCCAGGGGATACGTCTTCCTGGTGGAACGCCAACACGTCGACGAGCTGTTGCGCGAACGGCAACTGGCCACCCTGGCGCTGAACACGCCGCCCGAGACCGCCGCCGCGCCCGCCGCCGGCCTGGAAGCGCTCCCGCCGCCGCCCGCGCGGCGCCTGATCACCCTGAGGGTCGCCGAGATCCTGCTGATCGGCCAGGTGGTCGCCTATGACCGCGCCACGCGTCAGGTGGCCGGCGGCGTGGCGGTCAATTCCACGGGCGGCAGCGGCGAATACGTCACCGACCTGGTGACCTTCAGCCTTCGGGCCGTGGCCGTCCAGACCGGCGAGGTCCTGGGCCAGACCACGGTCAGCAAATCGGTCACCTCGCTGTCGATCGGCGGGCACATCTCGAAAATCTACACCGCCGACGTGGTGGAGCTGGAGTTCGGCGGGGCGGGCAACGAGCCCGTCGGCCTGGCCCTGGGCGCCGCCGTGCGCAGCGCGCTCATCGCACTGATCAACCAGGGGCTTCGCGACGGATGGTGGTCCTGAACGAGTCCCATAAAAAGGGAGTGAGGAAATGCCACAGTCTCAATTCACCAGGGGCCGTAGAGGCCGCCTGGCGCGAACGGTCCGAACGCTGCTGATGGCGTCAGCCGCCTGGCTGGCCGCCGACGCGGCCCTCGCCGCCAACACGCTGAACATCGACATCAGCGGCGGCGGCACGGTGCGGTCCCTGCGGATCCGGCAGGACAATGTCGGCCCCACGCATGTGATCAGCGCCAACGGCGCCACCAACGGCGCGGCCCTGCCCGTGCGGGGCGCCTGGAACACCATCGCCATCACCCAGATCGGCCAGAGCAACACCCTGGCCGGCGCGATCACGTCCAGCGCCTCGACCACCGCCGCGCTCAGCCTCACCTATGGCGCGGCGGCGACCGGCGGCAACAACCACCACAGCCTGACCATCGGCGGGACCACGGCGCCGGTGAACCCCAGCGTCACGGTGGCCGTCGTCAATTCCGATCCCACCAACGCCGCCAACACCATCACCGACGTGCTGGACGGCTCGAGCCTGACCTACGCCCTGACGCTGAACGGGGCCGACAACGTGATCAGCAACACCCTGGCGGCCACCGGCGCGGTCAGCCTGACGGAAACCATCAATGGCGGCGCGCTGGGCGTCGGCAACACGGTCACCAACGCCATCACCGGCGCGACCTCGATCACCGGCTCGATCACGATCGCCTCGGACGACAACGAGGTCACCAACACCTCGAACGGGGCGGGCGCCAAGACCTTCAGCGTCACCCTGCCGAACGGCGGCGCGGACGGCAACACGATCAGCACCGACTTCACCGGCGGCACGGGAACCCAGATCTCGAACCTGACGGTGACCGGCGTGACGTCGCGCGTCGACTACGGCGTCGTGGCCAGCGGCGCGGGCTCGACCGTCAACGCCACGCTCAGCAACGCGGTGGGCGCGGCGGGGGCGGCGGGCGTGGTGCGGGTCGTCCAGACCGGCAGCGGCGCCTCTCTGGGCCTGACCGTCAACGGCGGCGCCTTCACCATGGGCTCGGACACGGTGGACAGCCTGACCGGCGGCATCCTGGTCACCCAGGCCAATCCCGGGGCCAGCGCGACCCTGATCGTCACGGCGGGGGGCGATGGCTACACGTTCGCGATCAGTCAGTAGCGCCAGAGCCCTGGCTTTTGCGTTGGCGGCGGGGGTCGTCCTGACGACGCCCGCCGCCGTCCGCGCCGCGACCCTGCTGATCTGCAGGGTGTACGACACCGCGACCCCGCCGATCCGCGCTCTGGTCGTGCCGGCCGGTTCGCTGTTTCGCGACACCGGGCGGTCGGACGATCCGCTGGCGGCCTTCACCGGCGACGCCTGGTCCCTGCGGCTGGAAACCGTGGGCGACACGGTGATCCCGTCGCTCCGCGCCTGCGCCCGGGCTCCGGTGCGGATCACCAGCGACTCCAGCGTCAAGGCGGTGTCGGCCAACGACAATCGGACCTTCGTCTATGCCGGCTCCAACCTGCTGCTCGACGCCCCCGAAGGCTCGGAGGAGATCTTCGGCCTGACCGGCAAGGTCCTCGACCAGGCGCCCTGAGGCCGGTCGGACGGGAGAGCGTCGGACGGGCCGTCGCGCGAGCCGAATGTCTCACGCGCGACATCGAAGCGTGGCCGTTTCGCCCAACCGACGCCTTGCTTGCGCCACGCGCTGCGGCCAAGGTGGCCGACTTCCAACGCTCCTATTCAAGGTCGCACATGATCCGCGTTTCGCGCCTGGCGCTCGTTTTCTCGGCCGGGCTCAGCCTCTCCGCCTGCGCGACCCTGTCCCACCTGACGCCCGGCGGCGGCGACAAGGCGGCCGCGCCGGCTGCGACGCCCAAGGGTCCGGCCGCGCCGGCGGCCTCTGGCGCCCCGACCATCGACCAGGTGAAGTCCGGCCAGTGGCCGCAGGCGGTGTCGGACGTCGCGCCCGATCCGCGCGTGCGGTTCGGCGTCCTGCCCAACGGCCTGCGCTACGCGATCCAGAAGAACGCCACCCCGCCCGGCCAGGCCGCCCTGCGCCTGTGGTTCGACGCCGGCTCGCTGGACGAGACCGACGCGCAGCAGGGCTTGGCCCACTTCCTGGAGCACATGGCCTTCAACGGGTCGAAGAACGTGCCCGAAGGCGAGATGATCAAGATCCTCGAGCGCCACGGCCTGTCGTTCGGCGCCGACACCAACGCCTCGACCGGCTTTAGCGAGACGACCTACCAGCTGGACCTGCCCAAGACCGACGACGACACGGTCGACACCTCGCTGATGCTGCTGCGCGAGGCGGCCGGCGAACTGACCATCGCCCCCGACGCCGTCGACCGCGAGCGCGGCGTGGTGCTGTCGGAGGAACGCACCCGCGACAGCCCAGGCTATCGCACCTTCGTCAACACCTTCGGCTTCCAGCTGCAGGGCCAGCGCCCGCCGCAGCGCCTGCCGATCGGCAAGACCGAGATCCTCAAGGCCGCCCCGGCCCAGACTATCCGCGACTTCTATCAGGCCTGGTACCGGCCCGAGAACGCCGTGGTCGTGGCCGTGGGCGACTTCGACGTCGACGCCATGGAGGCCAAGATCAAGGCCCGGTTCGGCGACTGGAAAGGCCAGGGCCAACCCGGCGTGAAGCCGGACCTGGGTCCCGTGGCCAAGCGCGGCCTGACCGCCAAGGTGCTGGTCGAGCCCGGCGCCCAGACCTCGGTCCAGATGGCCTGGATCGCTCCGCCGGATCTCGAACTGGAGACCAAGGCCAAGGACAAGGAAGAGCTGGTCAAGGCCCTGGGCTTCGCGGTGCTGAACCGCCGCCTGCAGGTGCTGACCCGCTCGGACGCCCCGCCGTTCATCGTCGCCGTGGCCATGCAGAACGACCAGGAGCACGCCGCCGACATCACCACCCTGGCCGCCACCGTCCAGCCGGGCCACTGGAGCGAGGCCCTGACCGCGCTGGAGCAGGAACAGCGCCGCATCGTCCAGTTCGGCGTGCGCCAGGACGAGCTGGATCGCGAGATCGCGTCGATGCGCGCCGGCTTCGTGGCCGCCGCGGCGGGCGAGGCCACCCAGCGCACCACGGCCCTGGCCGGCGCCATCGTCGGCACCCTGGGCGACCGCGAGGTCGTCACGAGCCCTTCCCAGAACCTCGTCGTGTTCGACGAAGCCACCAAGGGCCTGACCGCCGACAAGGTATCGGCCCTGCTGAAGGCCCAGTTCGTCGGTTCGGGTCCGCTGATCACCGTCCCGACGCCCACCGCCATCGACGGCGCCGAGAAGGCCGTGACCGACGCCTACGCCGCCTCGGCCAAGACCCCGGTCGCCGCGCCGGCCGCGCCGGGAGTCACCAACTGGCCCTATGCCAGCTTCGGTCCCAAGGGCGTGGTCGCCTCGCAGACCGACGTCGCCGACCTCGACACCGTCTTCGTGCGCTTCGCCAACGGCGTGCGCCTGACGGTCAAGCCGACCAAGTTCCGCGACGACCAGATCCTGGTGAAGGCCCGGGTCGGCCACGGCCTGCTCGACCTGCCGCCCGCCAGCCAGAGCCCCCTGTGGGCCGGCTCGGCCTATATCGAGGGCGGCCTCAAGCAGATCAGCACCCAGGACATGGAGCGGGTGCTGAACGGCAAGGTGTGGAACGCCGGCCTGGGGGTCGAGGACGACGCCTTCAGCCTGTCGGGCCGCACGCGTCCCGAAGACCTGGACACCGAGCTGCAGGTGCTGGCCGCCTACGCCACCGAGGGCGGCTGGCGCCCCGAGGCGTTCAACCGCATCAAGACCTATTACGGCACGATCCACGACCAGCTCGAGTCCACTCCCGGCGGCGTGATGGGCCGCGACCTGGGCGGGCTGCTGCACGGCGGCGACGGCCGCTGGACCTTCCCCACGCGCCAGCAGATCGCCGGCGCGTCGCTGGACCAGCTGAAGGCCTCGGTGTCCGGCCCGCTGGCCGCCGACTCCATCGAGGTGGTGATCGTCGGCGACATCACGGTCGACAAGGCCGTGGCCGCGGTGGCCCAGACCTTCGGCGCCCTGCCGACCCGCGCCGACACGCCGGCGCCCGCCGGAGCCGAGACGTCGCCCTTCCCCGCCCCCTCGGCCACCCCGATCGTCCGCACCCACAAGGGCCGAGCCGACCAGGGCCAGTTGTTCATCGCCTGGAAGACCGACGACCTGTTCAGCGACCTGCAGCGGGCCCGCAACACCCAGGTCCTGGCCCAGGTGATGCAGCTGCGGCTGACCGACGAACTGCGCGAGAAGCAGGGGGCGACCTATTCGCCCTCGGCCTCGGCGACGGCCAGCGTGACCTTCACCGGCTGGGGCTATCTGGCGGTCAGCGTCGAGACCCCGCCCGACAAGATCGACGGCGTGATCGCCAGCGTCCGCCAGATCGCCGCCGACCTGCGTAGTAAGCCGGTCACCGCCGACGAACTGGAGCGCGCCAAGAAGCCGCGCATCGACCAGATCGAGAAGGCCCGCGAGACCAACGAATACTGGCTGGGCTCGCTGGCCGGCGCCCAGACCGACCCGCGCCTGCTGACCGCCACCCGCTCGGTGATCGCCGGCCTGCAACGCGTGACGGTCGCCGACGTCCAGAAGGCCGCCCAGACCTTCCTGGGCGACGACAAGTCTTGGACGATGATCGTCAAGCCAGAGGGGAAGTAGGGGCCTGACCCGGCCGCTTCAGTCGACGCTGGGAGACAGCACGATCGCCACCTCGCCGTCGGGCCGCTCTTTGCGGGCGAAGGGCTGTCCGCCGGTCTCGATCACTCGCGTCAGGTCACGCACCAGGACCTCGTCCGTGGGGATCTTGCTGTAAAGCCGGACGGCGGTCGCCACACGCGCCTCCACCGCGACGAGCGCGTAGGTCGGCCCCGACACCGACCGCGCCCCGCCGAACCCGGCGCCGAACGCACCGGTCATGTTCTCCACCGGAACCWGCACGAGGACAGGCTTGTCGGGCGAGGTCGGGATCGCGCGGCGGAGAAGGCGTTCGCTGTTCTCGCCGCCCAGCGTGTAGGCCTCGCCGGCGGCCTGGAACCGCGCCCGCGTACAGCCAGCTTGCTCCCTGGCGGACGCCAGCGCGGGTTCTGTGAGGACGGGGTCCAGCGCGAAGGCCCAAAGGGTGTAGCCCGTGGGATCCTTCTTGTAGTCGAGCCTGACCGGGCGGCTGGAGGCCTCGCCTTGGGTCTCGCAGGGTCCCGCGACCGCCACCGTCGCCAACAGGCACGCACTCGCCGCGATCACCGCGCCCAACTTGATCATGATCCCGTCCCCCCGCGGCCCGCTCGCGGTCCGCCTATATCGAGGTCAGAGTTCCACCTGGCTCCTCGACTGTCCAGCTTGCCTCCCGAAGGGGTCAGCGACAGGCGGCCAGGCGGATCGGCGCGGGCGCCGCCGGCGTCGGCGATGCGCAGACGCCATACGCCGCGAGCCCCCAGACCGCCGCCAGAGCCAGCCATTGGGCGAGGGTGACAGCGTGGGGCGGCGCGGGTTTCATGCCGGCGGTTATCTGATGCTTGTCCACGCCTGAATAACGACTTATCAGCGAGCATCTGTGAGGTTTCGTCACATGGCCGCCCGCTCGCTTCCGCCGCTCAACGCCCTGCGCGCCTTCGAGGCGTTCGGCCGGCGTGGCCGGATGACCCTGGCGGCCGACGAGCTGTGCGTCACCCACGGGGCGATCAGCCGGCAGATCCGCCAGCTCGAAGACCATCTCGGCGTCGCCCTGACGGCGGGGCCGCGCAACAACCTGGCGCTCACCCCGGCCGGCCTGACCCTGGCCCAGGCCCTGACCCAGGCCCTCGACCAGATCGACGCCGCCCTGCCGCGCGCCCCGGCCGAAGACGCCCCCGGCCTGGTGGTCTCGTGCCTGCCGACCTTCGCGATGAAGTGGCTGATCCCGCGCCTGCCCGGCTTCGTGGCCGCCCACCCCGACATCCCGGTGCGGATCGTGGAGTCCAACGGGCCGTTCGATTTCCGCGCCGACGGCATCGACCTGGCGATCCGCATGCGCCTGCCCGACGCGCCGCCCTCGACCGACGCCGAGGTCACGCCGTTCCTGAAGCACTATATCGGTCCGGTCACCTCGCCGACCCAGGCCGCCGGCGTCGGCGATCTGGAGGCCCTGTCCGCCCTGCCCCGCCTTCACACCCGCACCTTCCGCGACAGCTGGGCCGAGTGGGAGGCCGCCGCCGGCGCGACCTTGCCGCCCGCCGCGGTGAACCGCGAGTTCGACCACTATTTCTACATGCTGGAAGCGGCCGCCGCCGGACTGGGCGTGGCCATGGGTCCCTGGGCCTTCATCGAGGGCGACCTCGCCGCCGGCCGGCTGGCGGCCCCTCTGGGCCTGATCCCCGGACGGACCCTGATCTGCGCCCTGACGCCCAAGGGCAAGGCGACGAGGTCGGCCCGCCGGTTCCGTGATTGGCTGCTGGCCGAGGGCGCGGCGACCCCGCCGCCGCCTCCAGCCGGAGCGGGTTCTCAACAAGCTGGACCGGCCTTGGGCGCAAAACCCCTTACACTTTCGCGTCCGGCCCTCTAGTTTCCGGCGACCCCCCGCGCCCCGCGCGCCCCACCGAGATCAGGAGCCCGTCATGGACGCCGCCACCATCGCCAAGCTCGAAGGCCATCTGAAGCGCACCTTCGGCAACCCCCACATCGCCCTCAAGGCCCGCCCCAAGCAGAAGGATTCCGCCGAGGTCGAAGTGGCCGGCGAATTCATCGGCGTCGTCTTCCAGGACGAGGACGAGGACGGCTCGTTCATGTTCGAGATGGCGATCCTGGCGGAAGACCTGGAAGGCTAGTTCGACTTCCGACTTGCCCCCACCTGGCGGCTTCGCCGCCTGTCCGCCCCCATAGGGGGCGGAGGACGCCGCGCTAAAAACCTCTTCCCCCTATGGGGGAAGACGGTCGCGAAGCGACCCGTAGGGGGCAAGTCAAGCCGCGCCAACCACCAAAGACCGACGCACCATCAGCGACGCCCCCGCCGCCAGCAGGCCCGCGACGCCGGCGATGATGAACGCCTGCAGATACTGCCCCGACTGCCCGCGGATGAATCCCGCGCCGATCGCCGCCGTCGCCGCGCCCAGCTGGTGGCCGGCCCCGATCCAGCCGAACACGATCGGCCCGTCGCGATCCCCGAACGCCTCGGTGGCCAGGCGCACCGTCGGCGGCACCGTGGCGATCCAGTCCAGCCCGTAGAACACCGCGAACACCGACAGGCTCAGGATCGAGAAGTCCGAGAACGGCAGGTAGATCAGCGAGAGCCCGCGCAGCGCGTAGTAGACGAACAACAGCTTGCGCGGGTCGTAGCGGTCGGTCAGCCAGCCCGAAGCCGTGGTGCCGAACAGGTCGAACAGGCCCATCAGCGCCAGCAGGCCGGCCGCCTTCACCTCGGGCATGCCCCGATCGCCGCAGAAGGCGATCATGTGCACGCCGATCAGGCCGTTGGTGGTCAGGCCGCAGATGAAGAAGCCGCCGAACAGGAGCCAGAAGGTGCGGGTCC